>JAEZJH010000430.1 GCA_023436385.1 Pseudomonadota bacterium | reverse complement strand
CCGCCGCGGCTCCTGGCGAGCTTCATCGACGGACTCCCGCACCGGGTGCTGGTCAACGCGGCCCGGGACGGCCGGATGCGATTCCTGGGGGCGCTCCGGGACGCACCGGGGATGCGGGAAGCGCGCTGTTTCTCCGGGATGCCCTCGTCCACCGCGGCGTTCCAGGCCGGGCTCTTCTACGGCCTTCCGCACCCGGACGTGCCCGCGTTCACCTGGGTGGAGCGCGGCACCGGCCACCGGGTGCGGCTCAACAAGCCCGCCGACGCCGCGGCGATCGAGGGCCGGATCGCCTGGACGGCCGGGCGGCCGGGGCTCTTCGCGGGCGGCGCGAGCTACCTCTCGATCCTCACCGGCGGATCGCCCGGCCACCTCTCCACCGCGGGGATCGCCCGGGTCCTCTCCGGCCGGACGCTGCCGGGCCCGACGGCCGGCCGCTTCTCCCCCTGGGTGAAGGCCCACGGCCAGCACGCCCTCGCCACCGCGACCCGGACCCTGGTCGAAGCGGCCCTCTCCCTGCCGGACCTCGCCGTCCAGGCGGTCCGGGGGCGGACCGCCCGGCACGAGGGGAACTTCTTCCTCAACCGGGTCCTGGTGGGCCAGCTGCTCGCCGGCGTCAGCCGCGCGGAGGCGATCGTCGATCTGGTGACCGGGGCGCCGCGGATCTTCCTCAACTTCCACGCCTACGACGAGGTCGCCCACCGGCGCGGGCCCCGGGCGGCGGAGCGCACCCTCCGGGAGATCGACCAGGCGATCGAGGCGATCCTGGCGGTGGCGGCGTGCTGCGAAGATCCGCCGGAGCCGTGGATCTTCACCGACCACGGCCAGATCGTCGCCACGCCCTTCGAACGGAGCTTCGGCTTCCCGCTCGGCGACTGGCTCCGGGGCCGGGCCGACGGGGTCGGGCCGCCGCCCGCCCCTTCACCGGAGGTGTTAACCGCGCTCGGCGCCCGGTCGGCTTCGCCGCCGCCGGGCCCGCTGCCCCGGGTGATCGAGGCGGGCAACTACGCCCACGTGTATCTGGGGCGCGACGGGCCCCTCGACGGCGCGGAGGTGGCGGAGCGGCATCCGGCGGTCCTGGCCCGGGCGCTCCGCTGTCCCGGCGTCGGCCTGGTGGCGGTGCGTTCCCGGGGCCGGGCGCTGGCCTTCGCCGGAGGGCGGCCGGTCGATCCGGCGTGTCCCGAGACGCTGCCCCGGGGGACGTCGCCGCGGGCGGTGGCCGCGCTCCTCGAGGACCTGGCCCGATCGCCGTCGTCGGGGGACCTCGTCGTTTATGGGAGTTGGTACGCCGATTCGTGCGTTGCCTTCTCGTGGGAGTTCTCCTCCCACGGGGGCCCGTCGCCGGCGGAGACCGAGATCTTCGTGCTGCACCCCGCGGACGTGCCCTCCGAACCGAGCCGCATCGCGCACGGCGCGGATCTCCACCGGATCCTCGCCGCCCGCTACGACCCGAGGAGTGCATGGCCGACCGCGCTGGAACCAACCTGAACGCCGACCCCGCGGCGTCGAGCCCCGACTCGCCGCTGGCGCGCTGGACGAAGCGGATCCTCACCGCCATCGCGGGGATCGCCCTGACCGCGGGGCTGATCGGATCGGCGTTCTTCCGCCCCTCCTTCGAGGGCGGCTTCCACCTGGTGGAGCGGTTCCCGCTGGCGGAGTGGTTCGCGGCGCTGCCCTCGCATCTGCCGTGGCTGTTCGTGTTCGCGCTGTTCTCGGCGAGCGTGGTTCCGCTCCGGGCGTGGAAGTGGGGCTACCTGCTCGGCCGGGACCGGCCCCGCTACCCCGACCGCTACCACTCGGTGGCCTTCGGGCTGCTGGCGCAGAACGTCATCCCCGGGAAGATGGGCGAGCCGGTGCGGGCGTATTCGTTGTCTCGCTTTTCCGGGATCCCCTTCTTCAAGACCCTGGGCACCATCGCCATCTGCAAGCTCTCCGATCTGGTGGCGCTGGTGCTGCTGGTGACGATCTCGCCGGCCGGGCCGATCTTCGGCGCCGCCGACGGGCTCCGGGGCGGCCTGGTCGGCGTGGCGGTGGCGGTGCCGATCCTGGTGATGCTCCTGGTGGTGGTGGCGCTCCACGCGCCGACCCTGGCCGGCCTGCTCGAGCGCCGGAACAAGGCGCCGCGGCTCTCCCGGACGATCCGGCACCTGGCGGAGGGGATCCGCGGGGCGACGCCGAAGGGCGTCCTCAAGCACGTCCTCGCCACCCACGTGGCAATCCTCTCCGTCTCCCTGGGCTACACCGTGGCGCTCTTCGGCGTGGGCGTCGAGGGCGTGGGGATCCTCTCCGGCGTGGTCCTGCTGGCGGCGATCACCCTGGGACAGGCCCCTCCCGGCGTCCCCGCGGGCCTGGGCATGTACTACCTGTCGTCGTCGTGGGCGGCCCGGATGCTGGGGGCCAGCGCGGAGCAGGCGGCGACGATCGCGGTGCTCACCCACCTGGCCACCGTGCTCTCCCACGCCGCGGTGGGGTTCACCTCGGTGGTGGTGAAGAAGGTCCGCATCCGCGACTTCATCCCGCGG
>JAEZJH010000421.1 GCA_023436385.1 Pseudomonadota bacterium | reverse complement strand
GTGGCGATCCGCACCGGCACGCGGCTCGTCGTCCATCCGCTCGATCCGGCCCTCGCCGCGGTCCTCGCGGCGGCGAAGCGCGGCGAGCCGTGGGCGCGCTTGTCCTCGCGGCCGGACCTCGATCCCGCCGCGATCGAGCGGGCCGTCTCCCTGGGCCTCCTCGATCCCGGTCCGGTCCCGCGGTAGCCCGCCGCGGTCTCGCACCACCGGGGCGTCTCCCTCCGGGCTCCGGCCTTGCTACCTTGGGGCGGCGATGGACGCCTACGAACCCTATCCCTCGCTGCTCTTGGCCCTGGCGGCGGGGCTCCTCGTCGGCTTCGAACGCGAGGGCTCGGTCGAGCCGATCAAGCGGGCGACGTCGTTCCTGGGAGGCGCCCGCACCTATCCGCTGGTGGCCCTCTCCGGCGCGGTGGCGACCCTCCTCGTCCCGGCCCTGGGCGCCTGGCCGCTGGTGCTCTCGTTCCTCGCCTTGTTCTCGCTGGTGGCGATCTCCTACGCCCGGGACGTGCGCCACGGCGACGCCGGGCTCACCTCCGAGACGGCGTTCCTCCTCGTCTTCCTGCTGGGTTGCCTCGCCGCGACGCGGGGCCTGGTCGGCGACGCCAACCAGAAGGCGCTCCTGGTGCTGGCGATCGCGGTGGTGGCGACGCTCCTGCTCTCGGTGAAGCCGAAGCTCCACGCCCTGGTCGCCCACATCTCGCGGGCCGACATCTACGCCACCCTCAAGTTCCTGATCGTCGCCGTGGTGGTCCTGCCGCTCCTGCCGAACCGGGCGATGGGTCCCCTCGACGCGCTCAACCCCTTTGCCATCGGCTGGATGGTGGTGCTGATCGCCGGGATCGGGTTCGTCGGGTACCTGGCCACCCGGATCCTCGGGCCCGACCGCGGCGTCGCCCTGACCGGCCTCGCCGGCGGGTTGGCCTCCTCCACCGCGGTGACCCTCTCGTTCGCCGGCCGGGCCCGCGCCGAGCCGTCGCTGGGGCGGGTCTGCGCCCCGGCGGTGCTCCTCGCCTCCACGGTGATGTTCCCCCGCCTCCTGGTGGTGGTGGGCCTCCTCTATCCGCCGCTGGTCGCCTCGCTGATCGTCCCCTTCGCCGCCGCGACCCTCGGGGGGATCGTCGCCGGCGGGCTGCTCTTCCACGGCGCCGCCCGTCGGACCGCCGGCGCCGAGGTTCGGTTCGAGAACCCCTTCGAGCTGATCTCCGCGGCGAAGTGGGGCCTCCTCTTCACCGTGGTGATCTTCGCCGCCAAGGCGGCCAGCACCTATCTCGGGACCGGCGGGACCTACCTCGCCGGCGCCCTCGTCGGAGGCACCAACCCCGACGCGATCGCCCTCTCGATGGCGGGGCTCGCCCGCACCGGCCAGATCGCTTTACCGGTGGCGGCGAACACGGTGCTGATCGGCGCCGCCGCCAACACCCTGGCCAAGCTCGGCCTCGCCGCCGCGATCGGCCGGGGCGCCCTGGCCCGACCGCTGGCTCCGGCGATCGCCTTTGTGCTGGTCGCCGGCGCCCTCGGCTACCTCCTGGCCCCGTGAAGGGAGCGGAACACCTCCGGGCGCCGTGCCAGCTTTCGGCCGGAGGTGCGCGATGGGGGCGAGGAGACGCAAGAAGCCCAACGGCGCCGCGGTGGGCCTGGCCGCGGTGGAGGTGGCGGAGGGCGAGCGGCCCCCGGAGGTGGTCGAGCTCGAGGAGGCGATCGTCCGGGACGGCGGCGTGGCGCTCTCCGCCTACCGGGATCCCTTCGGCGGCCGGTGGATCGTCCTCGCGGCGCTGCCACTCGAGCGGGTCCAGGCGACGCCCTACCAGCGCGAACTCTCCGCGCCCCACGCCGACCGGCTGGCGGAGGTTATCCCCAAGGTCGGCCGCTTCCTCGATCCGATCATCGCGGTGCGGGAGGGGGACGGCTTCTGGACGCCGAACGGCATGCACCGCCTCGAGGCAATGCGTCGGCTCGGGGCCCGGGCGGTGACGGCGCTGGTGGTGCCGGAGCACGAGGTCGCCTTCCGGATCCTCGCCCTCAACACGGAGAAGGCCCACAACCTCAAGGACAAGGCGCTGGAGACGATCCGGATGGCCCGCGGGCTCGCGGAGCTGGTCGACGGAGGGGAGCGGCCGGAGCGCGACTTCGCCTTCGAGTTCGAGGAGCCGGCGTACCTCACCCTCGGGGTCTGCTACGAGCAGCGCCCGCGCTTCTCCGGCGGCGCCTACCTGCCGATCCTGAAGCGCTGCGACGAGTTCCTCGACGAGCCGATCGGCGAGGCGCTCGAGGTGCGGAGCGATCGGGCGGAGCAACTCCTCGCCGTCGACGACGAGGTGGCCGGGATCGTCGAGCGGCTCAAGGCGGCGGGGCTGAAGAGCGCCTACCTGAAGCCGTTCGTGGTGGCGCGGCTCAACCCGCTCCGGTTCGCCCGGGCGGCGAAGCCGGGGCAGAAGGCGCCCCGGGCCGACTTCGACGGGACCCTCGACAAGATGCTGGCGGCCGCCACGAAGTTCGACGCGAGCAAGGTCCGGACCCAGGACCTGGCCGCCATGGGCGGGGCCCCGGCGATGGAAGAATAGATCGAAATACTGGTGGCCCCGGTCTACTCCCCCAGCTCCGCCGGCGGCGGCGAGGGGGCGGTCTCCGCCGTTCGTCGGGCATCCCGCGCCAGGGCCCGGGCAAGGCCGAGGGCGATCCGGGCCTCGAACAGATCGTCCCGGAGGAGCGCTTCCCGGGCGTAGTCCAGGGTCTCCCGGGCGGCGGCGGCCTGGTCGGCCTCGACGGAGCGCTCGGCGCCGCGCGCGGAGGCCTCGAAGGCCTGGAGCT
>JAEZJH010000397.1 GCA_023436385.1 Pseudomonadota bacterium | reverse complement strand
GCCTGGCGCCGCGTCGACTCGACGGCGAGGTCGCGGCGGATCCGGGCCCGCAGCAGGTCGGGGGCGTGGCAGGGCTTGCCGACCTTCGCCTGGAGGAAGGCCCGGAACTCGGCCTGGGCGGCGACCTCCGCCCGGCACCGTTCGCAGTTGCCGAGGTGATCCTCGACCAGCTCGCGGTCGCCTTCCACGAACTCCCCGTCGGCGAAGGCGGGGAGGAGGCGCTCGAGCTCGGAGCAGTCCATGCAATCCTCGAAGAGCGGGCGTGAGGCGCGGGGAGAGGGGTCAGACCTGCGTCCGCCGGCGGCGGTACTCGGCCAGATCGGTGGGGGCCTCCTTCGGCGGCTTGGGCGCGAAGGCGGCGTCGATCGCCTCGTCGGAGACCATCCCGCTGCCGCGGGCGTACTCCTTCAGCTTCTTCTGGAGGAGCTTCCGGCCGCGGTAGAGGCGGCTCATGACCGTGCCCACCGGGCAGCCGACGATCTCGGCGATCTCGTTGTAGGAGAACTCCTGGAGGTCGGCGAGGATCACCACCAGCCGGAAGTCGATGGGCAACTCGTCGATCGCCTGGAGCACGTCGTCCGAGAGGAGCCGGTCGAAGAAGTACTGCTCCGGGTTGGAGGCGTACTCGGTGGCGCGGCGGCTGATGAAGCGCTCGTGAACCGTCTCGCGCTCCGCGCCCTCGACCACCGAGCGCTCCTTCACCTTCCGGCGATACCGATTGATGAAGGTGTTGGTCAGGATCTTGAAGAGCCAGGCCTTGATGTTGGTCCCGCGCTCGAACTTGTCGAAGAACCGGTAGGCCCGGAGGAACGTGTCCTGGACGAGGTCCTCGGCGTCCCGCTCGTTCTTGGTCAGCCGCAGCGCGGCCGAATAGAGCGGATCGAGGTGCTCGAGGGTCAGCTCCTCGAATTCCCTCCGTGTCCGGTTGGTGTGCCGGAAGTCGAACACGTCCGTCCTCACCGCGGGAGCGACACGCCCCGGAACCGTTCCCGCACCAACTGCTTGCGCCCAAACCGCATCCTAACCATCCGCCGCATCCAACAGGAATCGGGCTGCCTCTATTCCGTGGCCTCGCCTCGTCGGCCGGAGGCCCGGGGGCCGCGGTCCGAGACCGCCGCCGACCCGGGGGCGGGCAGGCGAGCCCAGGTGGGTTCTGCACCCACCTTTCGCGAGGGGATGGCGGCGTTCGCCGTGGTCTGTTAGGAGGCCGACCGATGCGTCCTCGCCTGATCTTCTCCGACCCCGAAGGAAAACTCTACGACCATCCCGTCCTCCTGGCCGCCGCGCGGCTCGGCGAGGCCGTGGGCGAGCCCGACGAGCGGCCCGCGCCGCTGCCCCCGTTCGCCAAGCTGGGGAGCCTCCCGGGGCGCCTCCCCGTCGGCGTCGACCCCGACACCGGCGAGACCGTGGTGCTCGATCGGATGCGGGTCGGGCGCCGGGAGTTCGTCCCGGTCGCCGTGGGGGCGCTCCTCCCGCCGGGGTGGACGCGGACCCTGCTTCCGGCCGACGAGCCGCTGCCGGACGTGCCGCTCCTGCCGCAGTGGGCCTACACCGCCGCCGGCTGGGGCGAGGACGGCCCGGTGGCCTGGGCGCTGCACACCGACCGCCGGGGGCACTGGGACCCGGCCCGGTTCTCCACCCCCGAGTTGCCGGGGCTGGTGCAGGCCCGGCTGCTGGGAGACACCGACAACCCGGTGCTCCGGCAGCTGAAGCGCTGCGCCCTGGAGTGGCGCTGCTTCACCTCCCAGAACGTCTTCTATTGCCGGGACGAGGGGGCGATCCCCGCCTCGGTCTCCTGCAACGCCCGCTGTGTCGGGTGTATCTCCGCGCAGGACGAGAGCGGCCCGCCGGCCTCCCACGAGCGGCAGGAGCGGGCGCCCACCGCGGAGGAGATGGCCCGGGTCGGCGCCCACCACCTCGCCCACGCCACCGGCCGCACCATGGTCTCGTTTGGCCAGGGGTGCGAGGGCGAGCCGCTCACCCGCTACAAGGCCCTCGAGGCGGCGGTGCGGCTGATGCGCCGACACACCACGCGCGGCTCGATCCACATCAACACCAACGCCTCCCTACCCGATCACCTGGAGGCGGTGATCGCCGCCGGGCTCGACTCGGTGCGGGTCTCCCTGAACTCCGCCTCGCCGGACCTCTACGCCGCCTACTACCGGCCGAAGGGCTACACCTTCGCGGAGGTGGAGGCCTCGATCGCCATGGCGAAGCGCCGGGGCGCGTACGTGGCCCTGAACCTCCTGCTCTTCCCCGGCGTCACCGACCGGGCGGAGGAGGCGGAGCGGCTCTGCGAGCTGGTCCGGAAACACCGGGTCGACCAGGTCCAGACCCGGTCCCTGTGTATCGACACGCAGCAATATCTGGCCGTGGCCCGGGACGTGGGCGGGGACGGTGAGCCCCTGGGGATCCCGGAGTTGATCGCCCGGCTGAAGCGGGCGCGGCCGGGGCTGAACATCGGGAACTTCGCCCGGGGCCTGGCCGAGCGGGGCCCGGCGTGAGGGACGTAGACACCGCTCGGGCGGTCGCGCGCGGAACCGAACGGCTCGGTCCCGAGGCGCGCCGGGCCCGCGTGGTCGACGCGGCGCTCGCCGCGGGCCTGGTCGCCTGCGCCGCCCCGGCACCGAAGCGCGGGTGGGACGACGTCGGGATCG
>JAEZJH010000255.1 GCA_023436385.1 Pseudomonadota bacterium | reverse complement strand
GTTCCGGGCGGCGGAGAAGGCGGCTGGAGCGGCCCTCGCCGGGGCCCTCGACGAGACCACCGGCGCCCGCGCCCGGGTGGTGGCGGAGCGCCACGGCGGCGCTGTCGCCCGGCTCGCCACGGCGACGGAGGGCGTCGCCGCCGCCGAGTGGACCCGACCGATGCTCTCGATGAAGGAGCAGCTCAACCTGATCCTGGTGCTGCTCCTGGCCTTCGGGGCGATCTTCGAGATCCCGGTGGTGTTCGCGCTCCTCGCCGCCCTGGGCCTGATCGACGGCACGGAGCTGGCCCGCTACCGGCGCTACGCGGTGGTGGTCAACGTGATCGTCGCGGCGATCCTCACGCCCACCGGCGACCCCTTCAACCTCGCGCTGATGGCGGTCCCGATGATCCTCTGCTACGAGGCAGGGATCGTCGCCGCGAGGTTGATCTCCCGGCGCCGCAAGGAACGGGAGAAGGTCGCGCTCTCCGCGTAGTGCGCCGGCTCCCAGAACCGGAGCCCGACCGTGACCGGAACCACCCTCCAGCTCGTCCTTACCGTCCTCCTGGTCGCTTTCCTCCTGGTCCGGAACCTCCCCGGCGCCCTGATCTTCGTCCGCCCGGCGTGGATCCGGGCCCGGCGGGAGGCGGGACCGGAGGCGGTCACTCCCCACGGCCACGGCGTGGCGGTGGCGGAGATGCTCGACGCGGTGGAGGACCTGGGGTTCGCGCCGCTGGGGGTCCTCCGGGAGAAGCGGCCCCTCGGCCCCGCGCAGAAGGAGTTCTCCTATGGGAACGAGGCGGAGCACGCCTTCGCCGCCGTCCTCCCGGTGCGCGACGAGGCGTGGTTGTTTTTCTTTTCCGCCTTCGAGGGCGGCCGGGCGGTGGTGACCGCCGACTTCCGCTGGCCCGCCACGGAGCGCGACGACTACCTGGCCGGCGGCCTTCCGGCGGCGACGCCCACCGAGGTCTGGAACGCCCACCGCCGCCGGGTGGCCCGGATGGTGGAGACGGGGGCCCGGCCGATCACCGGGCTCTCGCTCGAGCGCCGGGAAGAGGTGGCCCGGGAGTTCTACCGCACCGGTCCGGGGCGCCGGGAGGCCCGGCGTCGCGAGACGCGGGCGTTTATGTTCTCGGTCTTCGCGCTGGCCCTGCTCGGATCGGCCATCCAGGCCTTCCTTTCGGGTCGCTAGGCAGGGCGCCTTCGCCCCGGCACGCGGCCACGCGAACCGGGGGGCGACATGAAGAGCGCGGGAACCCGCGAGGCGGTGATCCTCGCGGCCAAGCGGACGCCATTTGGCACCTTCGGCGGCTCGCTCAAGGAGCTGTCGGCGACCGATCTGGCGGTGCACGCCGCGAAGGCCGCCCTGTCGGCCGCCCGGGTGGAGCCGGCGGACGTGGGCCACGTGGTGGTCGGCAACGTGGTGCAGACCTCGCCCGACGCCATCTACCTGGCCCGCCACGTGGGCCTCCGCGCCGGCGTGCCGGTGGGCGCTCCGGCCCTCACCGTCAACCGGCTCTGCGGCTCCGGCTTCGAGGCGATCGTCCAGGCGGCGATGCTGATCCAGGCCGGCGAGGCGGAGGTGGTCCTCGGCGGGGGCACCGAGTCGATGTCCCAGGCTCCCCACGTGATCCGTGGCGCCCGCTGGGGGATCCCGCTGGGCCAGGGCGGTCTCGAGGACACGCTCTGGACCGCGCTCACCGACAGCTACACCGGAATGCCGATGGCCCTCACCGCCGAGAAGCTGGCGGTGCAGTACGGGATCGACCAGGCCGCGGTGGACGAGTACGCGGTGCTCTCGCAGCAGCGGTGGGCGGCGGCGCAGGAGGCCGGGCGCTTCGCGGCGGAGCTGGCCCCGGTGGAGCTGGCCACCAAGAAGGGCCCGGCGCGCTTGGAGCGGGACGAGCACCCGCGGCCGGCGACGACGCGGGAGGGCCGGGCCAAGCTCCCCAAGGTGTTCCAGAAGGACGGGGTGATCCACGCCGGCGCCGCCTCCGGGATCGCCGACGGCGCGGCGATGCTGGTGGTGGCCTCCCGCTCCTACGCGGCCCGCCGCGGCCTCGCGCCGATCGGCCGGGTGGTCAACTGGGGCCACGCCGGCTGCGATCCGACGGTGATGGGGATCGGCCCGGTCCCCGCCATCCGCAAGCTCCTCTCCCGGACCGGCGCGGTCCCGGGCGACTTCGCGCTCTTCGAGGTCAACGAGGCGTTCGCGCCGCAGTACCTGGCGGTGGAGAAGGAGCTGGGCCTGCCCCGGGAGCGGACCAACGTCGACGGCGGGGCGATCGCCGTCGGGCACCCGCTGGGCGCCTCCGGGGCCCGGATCGTCGCGCACCTGATCCACGAGCTCCGGCGCCGCGGCGCCAGGTACGGGATCGGCTCCGCCTGCATCGGCGGCGGCCAGGGGATCGCGGTCGCCGTCGAGGCCCTCTAGCCCAACCGCCGGCCGGAGGCGGTGCCCGTGGCCGCTCCGGATTTGTCAAGCCCGCGGCCGCCGCCCCCGTTCCGGCCGGCGTTCCGCGAGCGAACGGCCCGGGTCGAACCCCTCTCC
>JAEZJH010000128.1 GCA_023436385.1 Pseudomonadota bacterium | reverse complement strand
CGCTCCCCGGCGGCGCCGCCCTGCTCGGCCTCGCCGCGGGCTACGCGGCGTACGAGGCGGTCCACCTCGCCGTCCATCGCCCCGGGCCGAAGTCGCGGTGGCTGCGCCGGCTCCGCCGCCATCACCTCCTCCACCATGGCGCCGAGCCCTACGCCCGCTTCGGCGTCACCAGCACCCTCTGGGACCGGGTCTTCGGCACCCGGGGCAGCAGCGACACCCGCCGGAGCCGCCGCGCCGGCCCGGCCCACGTCCCCGCTCCCGAGCTCCGCGCTCCGGGCCTCACCCGGCGCCAGGCCCGGGTGGCCCTGGCGGTGGCCGAGGCGCTCTTTTCCGACGCCTCCGGCCCGCCGCCCCGGGAGCGCCTCGAGCAGGCGGTCCGGGAGGTCGGCCGCTTCGCCCAGCGGGTGGGCACCCAGACCCGCTTCGGCGTCCGCGTCGCCCTCCTCCTCCTGCAGGCCTCGCCGCTCCTCTTCTTCGGCAAGCTCCGGCGCTTCACCGCCGCCTCCCTGGCGCTCCGGATCGCCTGCTTCGAACGCCTCGAGGGAGGTCCCTTGGGGATCCTGGCGGTGGCACTGAAGCTGCCCCTCTGCCTCGCCTACTTCGAGCAGCCCGAGGCCCTGGCCGAGACCGGCTACGACGGCCCGGGCCTGCCCCGGGCCCTCCCGGTCCGGGCGCCGCCCGTCGAGGAGCGGGCGTGAACGGCCTGGTTTCCTTCGCGGAGCGACGGACCCCGATCCTCGAGGGCCGCACCGTGACCGGCGATCTCGACGACGGGGCCGACGTGGTGGTGGTCGGGTCCGGCGCCTCCGGCGCGGTGGCGGCGCGGATCCTGGCGGAGGCGGGCCGATCGGTGATCGTCGCGGAGGAGGGCGCCTTCGTCCGGCCGGAGGTGTACGCGCGGTTCCATCCCACGGAGACGATGCGGTCGATGTTCCGGGACGCCGGCACCCTCACCGCCCTGGGGCTCGGGGAGACCCCGCTCCTCACCATCCTCGCCGGCCGCGCGGTGGGCGGCTCGTCGACCCTCACCGGCGGCGTGATCTTCCGGATCCCCGAGGCGATCCTGGCGCGCTGGTCCCGGGAGCTGGGCCTCGTCGACTTCGCGCCGGAGCGGATGGAGGCCGCCTACGCGGAGGTGGAGCGGGAGCTCCGGGTCGCGGAGGTCCCGGAGGCGATGCGCTCCCGCTCGACGGTGCTCTTCGCCGAGGGCGCCCGGCGGATCGGGTTCTCCGTGAAGCCGATGCGCCGCAACGTCGAGGGCTGCCGGGGCGCGGCGCGCTGCAACTTCGGCTGCCCGCACCTCGCCAAGCGCTCCGTCGATCTCACCTACCTCCCCGAGGCCCGCCGTCACGGCGCCCGGGTGATCTCCGATCTCCGGGTGACCCGCCTCGTCGTCGATGGCGACCGGGTGGCCGGCGTCGAGGGCCGGCTCCTCGACGCGGAGGGCCGGGCCCGGGGGCGGGTGCGGCTCCGGGCGCCGCGGGTGATCCTCGCCGGCAGCGCCCTCTCCACCCCGGCGCTCCTGGCCCGGGCGGGCATCGGCCGGTTCACCGGACAGGTCGGCCGGAACCTCACCCTCCACCCGGCGGTGCGGGTGTCGGCCCTCTTCGACGAGGAGGTGGAGGGCTGGAAGGGCGCGCTCCAGAGCGCCTACAGCGACGACTTCGAGGCCGAGGGCCTCACCGTCAACGCCGCCTACGCGCCGCTCAACCTCCTCGCCGCCACCTTCCCCGGCGCCGGTCCCGCCTTCCGCGAACGCACCGCGCGGATGAAGCACCTCGCCACCTTCGGCGTGCTGGTCCACGACGACCCCGGCGGGCGGATCCGCCGCCTCCCCGGCGGCCGGCCGCTGATCACCTACCGGATGTCCCGCCGCGATCGGGCCCGGGTGGTGAAGGGCGCCCGGCTCCTCGCGGAGACGTTCTTCGCCGCCGGCGCCCGGGAGGTGTACCTCCCCGTGTTCGGCCTGCCGCCCCTGCGGCGCCGGGAGGACCTCGCCGTCCTCGACGGCCGGCCGCCGCTCCGCCGCTTCGAGTGCATGTCCTTCCATCCGCTGGGCACCGCGCGGATGGGCGCCGATCCCGCCACCAGCGTGGTGAAACCCACCGGCGAGACCTGGGACGTGCGCGGGCTCCACGTGATCGACGGCTCGGTCTTCCCCACCTCGGTGGGCGTGAACACGCAGCTGCCGATCATGGCGGTGGCGACGCAGCTGGCCTGGCGGATGCGGGACGATCGGTGACGGCCCGCGCCTGCCGCGCGGTCGCCGGACGCGGAACTTTCCAGAGGCGCAGCCTCGCTCGCCGTGCCGCCGGCATTGCTCCCGTTCGCCCGGGTTGCCATGATGGCGGCGCGATGGACGGGGCAACACGACAGGGCAAGCGCGAACTCCTCGAGAGTCTCCTCGAGCAGGGCATGGTGATGGTGGTGCTCGACGCCCGGCGTCCCGGCGTCGCCGTCCCCGCCCAGCTCGGGAGGGATCCACAGCTCCGCCTCAACCTCTCCTGGCGGTTCGGCTTCTCGATGGACCTCGACGAGTGGGGCGTGAAGGCGACCCTCACCTTCGGCGGGAGCCCGTTCGACTGCCGGCTGCCGTGGAACGCGATCTACGCGATGGTCTCCCACGCCTCGCAGGATCAGCAATACGTCTTCCCCGGCGATCTCCCCGAGGAGCTCCAGCGCCTCGCCGCCGGCGAGGTGGAGGAAGACGACGAGGAGGCCGACCTGGAACCGGCGGAGCCGCTCGCCGGGTCGCCGCCGGACGAGGCGTCCCCGACGCTGGCCCGGAAGGCCCACCTCGCGGTGGTCGAGGG
>JAEZJH010000064.1 GCA_023436385.1 Pseudomonadota bacterium | reverse complement strand
GACTCTACCATGCCGACCGGGCGGGCCACCGCCGGCGCCCTACGTGCGCCGCACCTGGATCCGGCCGAAGAGGGCCCCGAGTCCCAGCGCCGCCAGGGCGAACACCGCGTAGCCCAGATACCGCTTGGCCCGCTGGGTGGTCATGTACTGCATGTCGACCGGCGTGGTGGTGGTGAAGCTGATCTTGTAGGCGTCGAGGTCCGGGTGGGCCTCCTTCAGCCGCTGGAGGACCTGGGACGAGGTCGACTCGCCGTCCCGCGCCACGAACTCCCACGGGCCCATGTGCCGCGGCAGCTTCTCGCCGAGCTGCAGGCGGGCGAGCTTGTTGAACTTGCCGGAGTAGTAGTAGCCCGGCTGCTGCACCGGATCCGCGTCGAGGTTCGGATAGTGACGCCCCATGCCGCCTCCTCCCGGAGCCCCGCTCCGGCCGGACCCTACGCTCGGCATGCGGGGCGGGCGGGGCAAGGCGGGTGCCGGGCAGGCAGCCGGCACGCCGTTGCCCGAGCTCCTCCGCCGTCCCGATCGGCGCGTCCTCCTCGATCCGCTCGATGCCGTGGCGGCCGTCGGCCAAGGCCTCGCGAGGGACCGTTCCGTCGTGGAGCTGCGGGGCGAAGGCGCCGTCGACCGCGAAGCGGTGCCGAGGCAGGATGGGGCCAGGTCCGGGTACTGGGCGGCGACCGTGAGGAGGCGAGGGCGGCGACGTCGGACCCCGGGGGTAGGTCGACCGCCTCCCCGGCGTGGCCCGCCGCCTCCCGGGGGCGGCGAAGGAATCGACGCGGAGATGCGCCGGGGCGGCTTATCCGGGTGTTTCCGCGGGGAAGGGGGGCTGGCGCGGTGATCCGCCGGGGGCCCCCGGCACATGAAGGAGATGGAGCCAGCCCCCGCGCGCCGATCGGTTGCCCACCGAACGAAGCGATGGCAAACTCCGCCCCTTTGGTCCGGACCGGGCGCGACGGGTCGCGACCGGGTGGTCTTTCCGAAGTAGGTGCGATCCAGGAGCGATCTATGGAGTCGAGGCGAATCGGTCGGCTGTTGCCGCTGATGGCCGTGATCGCCGCCGGCCTCTTGGCCGTCGGCTGTAGCGACGATAATCCGGGAGGTCCTCCCGGCGGTTCGGGCGGCACTGGCGGGACCGGCGGCACGGGCGGGACCGGCGGAGACACCGAGCTGTGCGGCAACGGTGTCGAGGACTACGGCGAGGAGTGCGACGACGGCAACACCGTCGACGATGACTGCTGCACCAACTCCTGCACCAAGAACAACCCGACCTGCGGCAACGGCGTCACGGAGAAGTGCGGCGAGGAGTGCGACGACGGCAACACCGTCGGCGGCGACGGCTGCTCGGAGATCTGCCGGGAGGAGGGCTGCGGCAACGGCTACCGCGAGGGCACCGAGGAGTGCGACGACGGCAACAACGAGTCGGGCGACGGCTGCTCCGACATCTGCGTGGTCGAGTGCCTCACCGACTGGGACTGCAACGCCGACCTGATGGAGATCTGCGTCTTCGCCGACGAGGCCGACCAGTACGGTGAATGCAAGCCCGTGGGCGGGGCCTGCAACGCCGAGGTCAACTGCGGCTCGACGGCCAAGGATCACTGCGGGACCAACGGCTGTGTCTGCCGCGAGAACAACAACGACGACGCCTTCGTCGGTGTCTGCTGGACGCGCAAGGCGTTCTGCGGCGAGTGCGAGACCGATGCCGACTGCGGGAGCTCGTCGCTCTACGATCGCCCGGCCGACTGCAAGCTCTACCGGACCCTCGGCGAGAGCGAGCCGGTAAAGCTCTGCATGCCGCGGAATCTCCCGCACCAGACCTGCCCGCCCGGATACGTGGCCGGCACGGCCGACGACAACGGTCTCGACATGACCGGCTACTGCGTGCCGCAGCAGCAGTTCTGTGGCGCCCCGTCGTGCAAGCAGGACAAGGACTGCAAGGACCCGCGGTTCCCGGTCTGCGACCTCGCTCGCGAGATCTGCATCCCCGGCTGCTACATCAACTGGACCTCCCAGAACCTCGAGACGGTGGGCTGCCCGCCGTCGAAGCCGGCCTGCCACGCGATGCCGGAGCGGTTCGACCCGGAACTCCTCAACGCCTGCGAGACCGCGCCGACCTACGGCTACGGCAAGTGCGGCGTCGAGTGCGAGAAGGACGACGACTGCGCCCATCGCGGTAACGACGTGAACGGCGACCCGTACGTCTGCAAGAACGACGGCGGCATCAACCGCTGCCGCCCGCGGGGCTGCGTCAGCGACATGGAGTGCCCGGATCCCGGCAAGGAGAGCGTCTACCTCGGCTACTGCGATGCAAGGCAGGAGGCCTGCGTCTGGGACAACTGCCGCAATGCCCCGGATCCGCGGAACGGCTGCGGCGTGGACGACCTCTACCTGGACTGCAACACCACCCACAAGTGCGTCGAGGACGAGGGCCAGCCCGAGGGCTACGGCGTCTGCGTGCTAAAGAACTGCATCGACAACGGCGGCGCCGAGCTCGATTGCAAGGGTGGCCAGTTCTGCGCTGGCGAGCCGATGGTCAGCCTGATGACCGGCAAGGTCGAGGGCGAGCCGCTCGGCCACGACCAGGGCCTCCCGGAAAACCTGGCCATCGGCGTCTGCTACGACATGGATCCCACCGTCTGGTGCGGCACCGCCTGCACCCCGGGCGACAACTCGACCTGCCGCGGCGGGAACCTCCGCAACCACCGTCCCGACAACCCCAACTACTGCATCCAGCACGGCGAGCTGGGGAACGTCTGCGAGTTCGGCTGCAAGTACCGCGCGGACTGCCCGGCGCTCTGGTCCTGCTCGTCCGCGCAGCTGCAGGTGACCTCCACCGAGTCGGGCCTCAAGAAGTGCGAGAGCGACTTCGACTGTGGCACCGGCAACAAGTGCGTCGAGCCGAAGATCTCCGGGACGGTGTGGACCGACTGGGCCAAGCTCGAGCCGGAACCCGGCGTGGTCTTCCAGCAGCAGCCGTTCAAGGTCTGCTCCTGCAAGGACAGCCAGGTCTGCGGCGGCGGCGCGGTCTGCAACGCGGGTATCGCCACCTGGAACCCGGACACGCCGGGCGTCGAGGTCGACCGCTACTGCTCGGTGGGGAACGACGAGCTCTGCGGCCCCGGCGGCTCCCTCGAGTGGTGGGGCGACTACACCGTGGACGACGCGGGCAACTTCTTCGAGATCTTCAAGTGCTCGTGCTCCGGCACCACCGCCACCTGCCCGGCTCCCGGTCCGGCGGGTACCTACACGCAGGACACGCCGACCCACTGCGGCCAGTCGCAGCGGGACAAGAACCTCTGCGTCGGCGGGTCGATCTGCGAGCCGATGCTGTTCAACGACAACGAAACCGGCGAGCGTTACTGCGGCGTCCGTCGCTAGTAACGAACCCTGTCCCCCATCCCGGCCGGCGTAACCCGCCGGCCGGGGTCCGAAACCGCCGTCGCGCTCTCCGGGGTGAGGCGGCGGTTTCGTTCCTGCGTCGGGGCGCCCGCCGGCGCGGGGCGGGAGCG
>JAEZJH010000013.1 GCA_023436385.1 Pseudomonadota bacterium | reverse complement strand
GGCTTCGACGAGGCGGCCCGGACGGCGGCAGCGCACCTCCGCTTCGAGCCCGCCACCCGGGACGGCGTGCCGGTTCCCGCCCGCATCCGCTTCCCCTTCCCGTTCCGGCTGCCGGAGGCCGACCTGGCGCCGCCCTCGCCGGAGCCCGTCGTCGCCGCGCCGGAGCCCGAAACGCCCGCACCGTCAGCCCGGGCCTCCGCCTCCGCCTCCGACGCTCCGCTGGAGGTCGTGGTCCGCGGCGAATCCGAGGCCACCCGCCTCCGCCGCTCCGCCCGCGCGGTGAAGGTGGTCGAGACCCTAGCGGCGCGCCAGGAGGCCGCCGATCTCGGCGAGGTCCTCGCCCGCACCGAGGGGATCGCCGTGCGGCGCGAGGGCGGCCTGGGCTCGAGCGCCCGCTTCTCCCTCGACGGCTTCGGCGGCGACCAGGTCCGCTTCTTCCTCGACGGGATCCCCCTCGAGCTCTCCGGCTACCCCTTCGGACTGGCCAACGTGCCGGTCAACTTGGTCGAGCGGGTCGAGGTCTACCGCGGCGTGGTGCCGATCTCCCTCGGCGCCGACGCCCTGGGCGGCGCGGTCAACCTGGTCTCCTCGGGCCCCGCCGCCGGCACCCACGGCGCCGCTTCCTACCAGGTCGGCTCCTTCGGCACCCACCGGGTCACCGCCAGCGCCGGCCATCTCGACGAAGCGAGCGGCCTCTACGCCCGGGCCGCGGGGTTCTTCGACGCCGCGGAGAACGACTACCCCGTCGACGTCGAGGTGGTGGACGAGCGCGGCCGCCCCTCTCCCGCCCGTGTCGACCGCTTCCACGACGCCTACCGCGCCGCCGGCGGCAACCTCGAGCTCGGCGTCGTCGACCGGCCCTGGGCCCGCCGCCTCCTCCTCCGGGCCTTCGCCACCGACTTCGACAAGGAGCTGCCCCACAACCCGGTGATGACCGTGCCCTACGGCGACGTCACCTACGGCCGGTTCGCCGCCGGCGCCTCCGCCCTCTACGAGCACGACCTCTCCCCCGACCTCGCTCTCTCCGTCGCCGGCGGCTTCTCCTCTGGCGAGGCCCGGTTCCGGGACGTGGGACCGTGCGGCTACAACTGGCTGGGCGAGTGCACCAGCCCCCGCGAGGCGGAGATCGGCGCCGACCCGCGGGACGAGCGCTGGTGGGAGCGGAGCCTCTTCGGCCGGCTCGGCCTCGCCTACCGGCTGTCCGACCAGCAGACCCTCCGGCTCGCCCTCGCGCCCACCTCCGTCACCCGCACCGGCGACGACCGCCGCGTAAAGGGAGACATCCGGGACCCACTCGCCGCCGAGCACGACTACCTCACCCTGGTCAGCGGCGTCGAATACGAAACCCGGCTCTTCGACGGGCGGCTCGAGAACATCGTCTTCATCAAGGACTACCTGCAGGCCCTCGACGCCGAGGAGCCCCTCGTCGCCGGCGGCTTCCGGCGGCGGGGGCGGGACGTCCACCGGGCCGGCGTCGGCAACTCCCTCCGCTACCGCTTCACCGAGTGGCTCCAGGGGAAGGCCTCCTACGAGTGGGCGACGCGGCTGCCCCGTCCCGACGAGGTCTTCGGCGACGGGGTGCTGACCGTGGCCAACCTCGACCTCGAGCCGGAGACCAGCCACAACCTCAACCTGGGCGTCGGCCTCGACGGACGCACCGGCGGCGGCGCGAAGCTGCGGGCGGAGGTGAACACCTTTCTCCGGGAGGCGGACCGGCTGATCGTCCTCCTCGGCAACGACCTGGTGCTGAAACACCAGAACGTCTTCGCCGCCCGGGCCCTGGGCGTGGAGGGGGCGGCGGGCTGGACCTCGCCGGGCGAGCTGCTCGCCCTCGACGGCAACTTCACCTACCTCGACTTCCGCAACGTCTCCGCCCTGGGGACCTTCGCGCCCCAGCGCGGCGACCGGATCCCCAACCAGCCGTACCTCTTCGCCAACGGCACGGCGCGGCTCCGGTTCGCGGAGCTGGCCGCCGCCGGCGACGAGCTGACCCTGGCCCTCCACACCCGGTTCGTCGGCGAGTTCTTCCGCCGCTGGGAGAGCGAGGGGCTCACCGGGTCGAAGCAGGTGATCCCGGCCCAGCTCGTCCACGGCGCGGCGGTCGTCTACGCCGTCCCCTCCTCGCTGGGCGCGGTCACCGTCGCCGCCGAGGCCCAGAACCTCACCGACGAGCGCGCCTTCGACACCTTCGGCGCCCAGCGTCCCGGCCGCGCCTTCTACGTCAAGACCACCGCCACCTTCTGACGGCGGCATCCACCCACACGATCCACGCAATCCTGGAGAACCAGCGCATGCAGAAGATCCTCGCAGTCACGATGCTCGTCCCCCTCCTCGCCGCCTGTGGCTCCAACAGCGACGATCCGGAGATGAAGGGCTCGTACGTCCTGGGCTCGGTGGTCATCGACGCCGAGGGGTCCCGGACCACCTACGTGCAGACCGTCGAGTCCCTCGAGGGCCCCTTCGACAACTCCGCGGCGATCGAGATGCCCGGGAACGGCGTGCTGATGGCCCACGGCGAGCACCTCTTCGTCGGCCTCGCGGAGAAGCCCTCCTGGATCCGCTACACGCTGAAGGAGGGCGGGGGTCTGGAGAAGACCGGGGAGCTGAGCCTCCTCGATACCGGGGCCCGCTACATCGACTTCGGCAACGCCGTCGTCGACGACGACACCGCGGTGTCGGTGATCTCCAACCCACCGGTGGCGGTGATCTGGAACCCGTCGACCATGGAGATCCGCGGCAAGGTGGGGCTCGAGCACCTGGCCCGGCCCGGCTACGAGCTGGAGGTCTTCACCACCGTGGCCCACGGCGGCCTCGTCTACATCCCCGGCCGCTGGGGCGACTGGGCGGGTGGCCGGATCCTCGACGGCGTCTCCCTCACCATCCTCGATCCCGACACGATGCAGGTAATCGCCGTCGCCGAAGACGACCGCTGCACCAGCGCCGGCCGGATCGTCTTCGACGAGGCGGGCTACGGCTACGTGATGGGCGACGGCCGGAATTATTGCAGCCAGATGTATGCGAACGCCCGCGGCGAGGAGGCCCTCGAGACCTGTCTCCTCCGCCTCCCGCCGGGCGGCACCGACTTCGAGGAGGGCTTCTACCACTCCATCCCCTCGCTCACCGGCGGCCGGGAGGCGATCGGGGAGCTGGAGACGGCGCGGCAGGGGAGCGGGATCGGCTTCGCCAAGATCTTCCACCCGGAGGAGCTGCCGGAGGGCGTCGAGCCGGTGGACTTCACCTTCTGGGGCTACCAGGCCCACAAGATCTGGCGGATCGAGCTGGGCGACACGCCGGCCGCCCGGGAGGTGGAGGGGATCCCCTTCGCCGCCATCGGCTTCACCGGGAGCATGTTCGACGGCAAGCTCTACTCCGGCGAGAGCCCCGACGGCAGCGTCAGCGACGTCTACGAGATCGATCCGGTGACCAACCGGGCCACGCTCAAGTTCCGCATGGACGGCTACTTCAACGGCCTCTACGCGCTGACCCGCTAAACGACACATCACGGACCCGGAGCCAGCCGCTCCGGGTCCCCGCCCGCCGGCGTCGGGGACGCCGGCCCGGGGGTTCGATGCGCCCTTCGTCGATGAAGGCCTGGTTCTGGATCCACAAGTGGTCGAGCCTGGTTTCCACCCTCTTCGTGCTCCTCCTCTGCGTGACCGGGCTGCCGCTGATCTTCGCCCACGAGATCGACCACGCCACCGGGCGGAGCATCGAACCACCGCAGCTCCGGCACGACGGCCCGCCCGCGGACCTCGACGCCATCGTCGCCGACGCCGCCGCCCGCCGCCCGGGCGACGCGGTGCAGTTCGTGCTCCGCGATCCCGACGAGCCGGACCTCTGGTACGTCCGCCTCGGCGAGACCCCGGCCGCCGCGGAGCCCTCCGCCTTCTATTTCTACGACGCCCGGACCGGCGCCCTCCTCCACGAATACCCGCTGAACCAGGGGGTGATGAACGTGCTGGTCCGGCTCCACGTGGACCTGTTCGCCGGGCTCCCGGGGACCCTCTTCCTCGGCTTCATGGGCCTCCTCCTCGCGGTGGCGATCGTCTCCGGCGCGGTGCTCTATGGTCCGTATATGAAGAAACTCCGCTTCGGCACGATCCGCCGGGACCGGACCCCGCGCCTGAAGTGGCTCGACCTCCACAACCTCCTCGGCATGGCCACCCTGGTGTGGCTCCTGGTGGTCGGTCTCACCGGCACCATCAACACCTTGACGATTCCGCTCTTCGGGCACTGGCAGGCGACGCAGCTAAAGGAGATGGCGGCGCCACATCTCGCCGACGGGGCCTCCTCGGCCCGACCGCCCTCGCCGGCCCGGGCGGTGGAGGCCGCCCTCGCCGCCGCGCCCGACCGGCAGCTCTCCTTCCTCGCCTTTCCCGGCACCGGCTACTCCACCCCGGAGCACTTCGTCGCCTTCCTCCAGGGGAAGACACCGTTGACCTCGAAGCTCCTCGAGCCGCTCCTCGTCGACGGGCGCCGGGGCGAGGTCCTCGAGCGGCGCGAGCTGCCCTGGTACGTCAGCCTCCTCCTCCTCTCCCAGCCGCTCCACTTCGGCGACTACGGCGGCCTGCCCCTGAAGCTCCTCTGGGCGCTCCTCGACCTCCTCGCCATCGCCGTGCTGGCGAGCGGGGTGTAGCTCTGGCTCGACAAGCGGCAAGTGACCTATGAGG
>JAEZJH010000007.1 GCA_023436385.1 Pseudomonadota bacterium | reverse complement strand
GGCGAGATCCTCGCCCCGACCTCGGGGAAAGTGACCGCGGGTTGAGAGACACGGGCGGAGGCCGATCATATGGACGTCGGGAGCACGATGGCGCGGGCGGTGCCGCTCGCCCAGGGCGCGTACTACGTGGGCACCGGCGTATGGCCGCTGGTGTCGATGCGTTCCTTCCAGGGAGTCACCGGCCCGAAAATGGACACATGGCTGGTGAAGACCGTGGGGGTCCTGGTCACCGCCATCGGGACCAGCCTGCTCGTCTCCGCCCGGCGGCGGCGCCCCACCCCCGAGGCCGCGATTCTCGGGGTGGGCAGCGCCCTGGCGCTGGCCGGGATCGAGGTCTTCTACCGGCGCCAACGTCGGATCTCGCCGATCTACCTCGCCGACGCCCTGGCGGAGGTGGCGATCGCCGCCGGTTGGGCCCTGCCGCTCCTCGCCCCCGCTCCGAAACGACCGCGGCGCCGGGCCCGGTCGGGACTCCGGCGCCGGAACGGCTGGCGCTGACGCAAGGGCGCGGTAGGAGCCGGCGCGGCGGGTACTACGAGGGCCGGCGCCAGAGCTCCGCCAGGTCCACCGGCAGCTGCCCGGCCACGTCCTCCGCCTCGCCCTCGCTGATCTGGGAACGAACCGCGGTGATCACCGCCCGGGCGCAGCGCTCGGCGTTGCCCACGTCGGTGCCGAGGTCGTCGGCGACCATCTGGAAGAACTGGTCCTTGCCGAACTTGTCTGGGGGCTTGCCCTCGTGGCGCTCGCAGCGCTGCAGGAGCTCCCGGAGCTTGAGCGGCAGCTGCGCCTCCAGCTGGTTCGCCTCGCTGCTGTAGATCCGCCGCTCCAGCGCACACAGCACGGAGACCGACGCCTCCTCGGCCTGCTCCTCGCTCATGTTCCCGAGCTTGCAGAGGTCCTTCAGGTAGTTCTTGTAGGTGCTCCCCGAGCGCGACTCGTGCCGCTGCCGGCGGATCTCCGGGGTGACCTGGCGGCGGCCCTCCGTCCCCGCGCCCGGCGTGCCGGTGCCTTCTCCCCTCTCGTTGGCCATGTGGCTACCTCCCGCCGCGCAAGGTGAACACCTCCCGCGAACGGTGCACAGCATCGGAGGAGGCCACACGGCCGTAGCGAAACCAGCGAGGAGGCGCAGGTGATCTCCGAACGGATCAAGGGGTATCTCGAGGACCACGAGATGTCGTACCGCATCCACCGGCACCCCCGGGCGATCACCGCCCAGGAAGTCGCCCACGCCGAGGGCGTCACCGGCTGGAAGGTGGTGAAGAACGTCGGCTGCGAGGTGGATGGGCGCCCGGTGATCTGCGCAATCGCGGCGCCCGACCTGGTGGATCTCGACGCCCTGGCCGATGTCTTCGGGGCCGCGGACGTGCGGCTGCTCGAGGAGGAGGAGCTGGCCGACCTCTTCCCCGGCTGCGAGCTGGGGGCGGCGCCGCCGCTGGGCGGCCTCTTCGGCCTCCCGGTGATCTTCGACCGCCAGCTCCTCGGGCGGGAGACCCTGTTGATGAACGCCGGCAATCACGAGGAGCTGCTCGAGGTCCGGACCACCGACTACCTCGAGCAGGAGACGCCGCGCCTGGCCAACATCGGGGTGCTGCCGGAGGAGCACTGGAAACACGCGATCCCGGCGGACGAATACACGCAGCCGCCGTATGCGGGAGGCGCGCGGCGGAGCCGACACGGGGCCGGAAGCGAGGCGGTGCCCTCCGGCCGGCGCCCGGAACAGCGGGGAAAGGCGGGAACCCATGGCGGAGCGACGGGAAGGCGGCAAGGACCTGACCCGGGTGGCGGTGCAGCCCCGGTTCGAGACGAAGGAAGCCGACAACTACCGGGCCTTCCTCGACGAGCTGGCCTGGAGCGGGATCTCCCCGCCGCGGATCGAGCCGCGGCTGGCGGCGGAGGCGGTGCTCTGTATCCTCGCCCGGCGGCTGAGCACGGGGGAGGTCGAGGACCTCGAGGCGGCCCTGCGACCCGGGCTCGCCTCGCTGATCCGCTCCTGCGACCGGCACGCCGGCCCGGCCCGGGCCCACCGGATCAACCGCGAGGAGTTCATGCGAGACGTCGCCGATCACCTGGGGGTTCCCCGGGGCGACGTGGAGCCGATCGTGCGGGCGGTGTTCACCGCGGTCCGGGACCGGCTGCCCGCCGACGAGGTGGAGGACGTGGCCGCGCAGCTGCCTCCCGACCTCGCCGACCTCTGGCGCCGGCCGGTCTGAGCGGCCGGACGGCCGCTTCCCACCGGGCGTCCGCCCCCGGGCCCGGTCGGTCCGGCCCGGGGCAACGGTCGCGCCCGATCCGGGCGGCCTCCGCCGCCCGTGTCTCGCTTTACAGGTTGACCCCGATGTTCACGGAGCCGTAGACGAACGCCTCATCGGAGAATCCCGCCTTATCCCCGGCGGGCGTCCGATCGAGATCGGTCCACGCGGCGTTCACCGCCGGCTTCACGTAGAACATGTCGGTGACCTCCACCGGGACCGCGACCTGCAGGGCGACGTCGACGGTGTTGCCGTTGGAGGCCGCCTCGTAATCCTCGGCGAAGGCCTTGTAGCCCACCGCCATCGAGAGTCCGAGGCCGACGCGGGAGGAGAGCGAGAAGGACTTGCCCACCGCCGGGACCAGGTAGAGGTAGCGATACGCCTCGAGCTCGTCCTGGACCCCCGCGAAATACGAGGCCTTGAACCCCAGATCCACCGGTCCCGACCAGGCGACCGCCGCCGACGGCTCGAAGTAGGTGGGGTTCGCTACCCCGGCGGCGGCCTCGTCGGCCAGGGGGAAGACGTAGGCGGTGAGGCCGAAGGAGACCGTGGTGGCCGGGGCCACCTCGGTCGCATAGGCGAGGAAGAGGTCGTTCTCCGCCCCGATGCCACCGTCGATCTTCGCGGAGGCGTTGTCGCCGACCACCTGGTAAGCCCCCCAGTAGCCGAGGGTCAGGCCGGGGGCGGCGTTCCAGGCGATCCCCGGCGACACGAAGGCGTTCTGATCCCCCTGCTTGTCGCCGAAGGCGTTGACGCCGCGCCAGTTGTAGGCGGTGGCGAACCCCAGGTCGAGGTTCAGCCCCAGGGACTCCACCGATTCCTCGGCTCCGGCGCGAACCGCCCCGGTCAAGACAAGGGCCGCGAGCATCCACCTCGCCGCCGCGATCCGTCGCATCGTCATGCTCCCTCCTTCGTGAGCCCCGGCAGCCCGGGGCCCGGCAACCCGCTCTCCCCGCGGCCACTGCGCCGGGAACCTAGGAACGCCGTCGCCGACCGTCGAACCCGGGAAGGGGGTGACTTCCGGTGCGCCATTCCCCGCCCGATCGTGCAGCAGGGGCAGTCCTCCCCGTGCCACCGGGGCAGGAAATCCCGATCTCGCTTGACGGGAGGTCTCTACCCGGCTAAGCAACGCCTTCCTCACGTTGACGGACAGCCGGGGGCCGGCGCCGGGGAGAAGAGTCCCGACACGACCGGCAGACGCCTTCGGCGGAGCGATCGTGACCTCCCGAGACGATCAGCAGGTGCAGGCGGCGCTGCGCGAGCGGGTGAAGGAGCTCACCTGCCTCTACAGCGTCGCTCGCCTGGCGGAGTCCCACGACCGCCCACTCCCCGACCTCCTCCGCGGGGTCGTCGAGCTCCTCCCTCCCGCGTGGCAGTACCCGGACCTGGCCCGGGCCCGGATCGTCCTCGACGACGGCGGCGTCGCCACCCCGGGGTTCGCCCCCGGCCTCCACCACCTCGCCGCCGACATCGTCGTCGGCGGAGCCCGCCGCGGCACGATCGAGGTCCACTACGCCGGGGAGCCGCCCGGCGGCGGCGCCGTGCCCTTCCTCGACGAGGAGCGGAGCCTCCTCGAGGCGCTGGCCCTGGAGATCGCCGGCATCCTCGAGCGGCGGATGGCCCGGGAGGAGAAGGCGCATCTCGAGGAACAGCTACGCCACGCCGATCGGTTGGCCACCATCGGCCGGCTCGCCGCCGGCGTGGCCCACGAGCTGAACGAGCCCCTGGGTGCGATCCTGGGCTACGCGCAGCTGGCGCAGGGGAGTGCCGAGCTCCCGGAGCGGGTGGCGAGCGATCTCGACAAGATCGTGCGGGCCTGCCTGCACGCCCGCGAGGTGGTCCGGAACCTCCGCCTCTTCTCGCGGCAGATGCCGCCGAACCTCGCCCGGATCCAGCTCAACGACGTGGTCCGGGACAACCTCTTCTACTTCGCCGGCCGCTGCACCGCCGACGGCGTCGAGCTGATCCGGGAGCTGGCTCCCGAGCTGCCGCCGATCGTCGCCGACACCGCCCAGCTGAACCAGGTGCTCCTAAACCTCGCCGTCAACGCCCTGCAGGCGATGCCGGGAGGCGGGCGCCTCTGGATCCGCACCCGGGCGGAGGATCGCTTCGTCGTGCTCGAGGTCGAGGACACCGGCTCCGGGATGGGCGCGGACGTCCTCCGGCAGATCTTCGTGCCGTTCTTCACCACCAAGGACGTCGACCAGGGAACCGGTCTCGGCCTCTCGGTGGTCCACGGGATCGTCAGCTCCCACGGAGGGACGATCGCCGTCGACAGCCGGCCCGGCGCCGGCTCGA
>JAEZJH010000003.1 GCA_023436385.1 Pseudomonadota bacterium | reverse complement strand
CCCTGGGACCTCGCCCTCGAGCCGGTGGCGTTCCTGATCGGCGCCACCTCGATCCTGGTGGCGGCGGCGCCGAACCGCGACCACTTCTTCGGCTCGGTGGCGGTGGCGGCCCTCGCCTTCCTGATCTACGGCGTCACGGTGGCCGGGGCGGAGGGCTTCCTCTTCTTCACGGCGATCTTCCTCTTCCCCTACGGCCTCGTCGCCACCGCCGCCCTCCACCTCGCCAACCCTCGGACGGTCTCCCTGTTCGCCCGGGCCCCGCCTCCGCCCTCCTCGGTCGGCGCGACGGAGTGACCGGTGTCGGTTGTATCTGGGGCCGCCCGCGGTATCTTGCGCCGGCCATGGACTACGTCGGCTCGATCTACCGCCCGCCCAGCGAGGCCTCCTCCCTCCTCCTCCAGGTCACCATCGGCTGCAGCCACAACCGCTGCGCCTTCTGCGACATGTATCGGGAGAAGCGCTTCGCCGCGAAGCCCTTCGCCACCGTCCGCGCCGATCTCGAGGAGGCGGCCGCCCTCGGCCCGGTGTTCGACCGGGTCTTCCTCTGTGACGGCGACGCGCTGATTCTCTCCACCCGGCGGCTCCTGGAGGTCCTCCGGGACATCCGCGCCCTCCTGCCCTGGGTGAAGCGGGTGGGCACCTACGGTGATTCACGGAGCGTGCTCGCCAAGAGCCCGGAAGAACTCCGGGAGCTCCGGGAGGCGGGGCTGGGGATCGTCTACCACGGGGTCGAGAGCGGCGACGACGTGACCCTGGCCCGGATCGACAAGGGCGGGACCGCCGCCGACTGCGTGGAGACGGCGCACCGGCTCCGGGCCGCCGGGATCCGGCACTCGGCGATCGTGCTCCTCGGCATCGGCGGCGTGGAGCGCTCCCGGGAGCACGCGGAGGCCACCGCCCGGCTCCTCACCGCGATGGATCCCTCCTTCGTCGGCGCCCTCACCACCACGGTGCTGCCGGGGACGCCGCTGGCCGAGGAGCAGCGCGCCGGCCGGTTCGTCCTCCCCGACCGCTTCGCCATCCTCGAGGAGCTGCGGGTGCTGGTCGCGGAGAGCCGCTTCACCACCTGTCGCTTCTCCGCGAACCACGCCTCGAACCACCTGCCGCTGACCGGCCGGCTCCCCAAGGACCGGGACGCCCTCCTCGCCGCCCTCGACCGGATCCTCGCCACCCGGGACGAGCGGCTCCTCCGGCCGGAGTGGATGCGGGGGTTGTGACCGGCGGAAGCGTCACCGGCGTGTCGCGCGACCGCGACGCACACACAACGTAAACGGGAACGATGGGTTGCCGCGCGTATGTGTGGCGAGGGAGACTCGGGGTCTTCTGGAGACCCCATGCGACTACACCCGTGGCTGCTCTTCGCGCTCGTCCCCCTCCTGCTCTCTTGCGGCGGCACCACCACCGAGGCCGGTGAGCGTAAGGACCCGCCCGTCGGGCGTCTCGAGGTGCCGGAGGCGCTGCACTTCGGCACGGTCGCCCTCGGTTCCCGGGGCGAGCGAACCCTCGAACTGCGCAACGCCGGGGACGGGGAGCTGGTGGTCTACGAGGTCACCGTCCCGGCGCCGTTCGAGGCCGACGTCGCCTTCCCGGCGACGATCGCGCCGGGCGCGATGCTCCCGGTCCCGGTGGCCTTCGTGCCGGTGGTCCCCGGTCCGGCCAGGGCGATGGCGCTGATCCGGGCCGGTGGCCGCGAGCACCGCGTGACCCTCACCGCGGAAGCGGGTCCCTCCCCGCTCCGCTGCACGCCGGATCGGGTGGACCTCGGCAAGCCGATCGTGTCGGCCCCCACGTCGTTCGAGATCGCCTGCACGAACGGCTCTGCGGCCGCGGTCACGGTGGCGATCGAGTTCGACGGCCCGGAGGTGCTCACCTCTAGCGGAACGGAGCCGGTGCAGGTGGCACCGGGAGCGGAGGCCTCGTTCGGCTTCACCTTCGAGGCGAGCGAGCCGGGCCCGGTCTCGGGCGCAATTCGGTTCGTCTCCGGCGCGGCTCCCTTGGCGAAGGTCCCGTTCTCCGCCAGCGTCCTCGCCACCGCCGTCGCGGTCGACGTAACCGCCTGCCCTGGCTCCCTCGACGTCGGGTTCGCGTCGCCCGGCGCCACCGCCTCCCGCTCCTTCTTCGTCCGAAACCTGGCCGCCCGGCCGCTGCGGGTGACCGCCGCCACGGTGGAGGGGCCGTTCACCCTGGACCCCGCCGCGCCCTTCGAGATCCCCGTCGACGCCCCGGAGACCGACATCCGCGAGGACCGGGCCGAATTCCTCGTCACCTTCATCCCCACCGCCGCCGGCCCCGCCACCGGCACCGTCTCGCTCGCCTTCGACGATCCGGGCACGCCGACGGCGACCGTGTGTCTCTCCGCCTACGGCGGCGGGCCGGTGCTCTCGTGTGTCCCCGAAATGGTGGACTTCGGGCCGGTGGCGGTGCCCGCGCCGCGCACGGAGCTGGTGACCTGCACCAACACCGGCACCGACGTTCCCGGCACCGATGACGACCACCTCCAGTTCTCCTCCGTGACGACCGAGGGCCCGGGGTTCTCCGTGGTGGACGAGCTCCTGCCCGGGGGACTCGCCCCCGGCGAAGCGGCGACGTTCGAGGTGACCTTCGCGCCGACGGCCGGCGGCGAGGCCAGCGGCAACCTCGTCCTCGCGAGCAACGATCCCGCGCGCCCGCTCCTCCGCCTCCCCTTGGCGGCGACCGGCCTGGCGTTCGGGCCGTGCCAGGCCCGGATCGAGCCGGAGTTCCTCGACTTCGGCCCCGTCGCCGCCGGGGGCACGCCGGCCACCCTTCCGGTCTCGATCTTCAACGAAGGTTCGGAGCCGTGCCTGGTCCGCGACTTCTTCCTCGCTCCGGGGACCAGCACCGCCTTCTCCCTCCCCGAGGGCCCGCCCGACGTGGCGACGGTCGATCCCGGCGAGGCCCTCACGGTCCCGGTCCGCTTCGTGCCGTCCGCCACCGAGACCGGATCGGCCCTCGGGAGCCTCATCTTCACGCTCTCCGTTCCCGCCGAGCCCATCCAGGCGATCCCCATGAGCGGCTCGACGGCCGATCCGGAGAGGGAGTGCGTGCTGGTCTTCCCGGAGAGCATCGACTTCGGCCCCGTCGCTCCCGGTTGCGCCTCGCCGGCGGCGGAGCTGCTGGTGGTCAACCGCTGCGACACGCCGCTCGAGCTGAATTTTCCCACGGTGCTCGGCGCCGGGACGCAGTTCCGTTGGTCGACGACGGCGCCGACCACCCTGGCGGTGGGCGGCTCGATCACGGCGACGGTCGAGTACCTGCCCACGGAGCCCGGAGAGCACTTCGCCGGGTGGCGCTGGTCCCGGCCCGGGGGGCGGGGGAGCCGGTTCGTCCCGGTGCACGGCCAGGGCGCCCTCTCGACGGGTGTCGAGGTCTTCCCGCCCGCGTCGAACCGGGTGGACGTGCTCTTCGTGATGCAGAATTCGGCGGCCCTCGAGGAGCAGGCCCAGTCCCGGGCCGCCCTCCCCGCCTTCCTCGGTGTCGCGGACATGTGGGGCATCGACTGGAACTTCGGCGTCACCACCACCGGGATCACCGTTAGCGGCGACTGCCCGGGCGGCGCCCAAGGCGGCGAGGACGGCCGGCTCTTCCCGGTCGACGGGTCCCGGCCCCGGATCGTCCGGTCGACGCAGACCGACGCGGTCACCCTGGCGGCGGCCAACCTCGCCGTCGGCTCCTGCCATTACGATGAACAGGGGCTCGAGGCCGCGTACCGGGCGCTGACGCCGCCGGTGATCGACCACGCCGACGACCCCCGTCACCTCGAACCGAACGACGGGAACCTCGGGTTCCTCCGGCCCGGGGCGCGCCTCGCGGTGATCGTCCTCAACCAAGACGGCGAACAATCCCCTAGGTCGGAGGAGTTCTACGCGGCGGCCTTGGGCGCCGTGAAGCGCGACCCGTGGAGCGAGCCGACCTTCACCGGGCACGCGTTCACGCACCTCGATCACGACGGCCGCCTGGCTACCTTCGCGTCCGCCGCCCACGGCCTCCAATTCCCCATCTCCCTCTCCACCACCGCGCTCGACTGGACCGAGAACTTCACCACCCTCGGCCTCGCCGCCTTCGGCCGCACCCACTACTTCCTGAAGGGCCGGCCCTCGAGCGTGAACGACCTCCAGGTTCTCGTGGACGGGCGGCCCTGGGCCGCACCGGCCTCCGCGAGGAGCTGGGACGCCGCGAAGAACGCCGTGGTCATCCGCCCGGACGCCGCCCCCGAACCGAACCGCACCGTGGAAATTCGGTACGCGCCGGCCTGCCAACCCGCGGGGAACTGACGGCGCCGGGCCAGCGTTCCGACCGCCGGCCCGGCCTCGGGCCGGGAGGTCCGCGCCCACCACCCCCGCCCGTCACGGGGCTATCCCGGCGCCGCCGCGATCGGCACGATTCGGGGCCTTTCCTCTCGCGGAGGCCCCGATGGAAGTCCCGCCGCCGCCCGGGGTCCGCGCCGCGTTGCGCGAGGCCACGGGCCTGCTCGAGCTGCCGCGACTCCTCCTCCACGTGCCGCGGCTCGCCGCGGCGCCCCGCGGCGACGGCGCGCCGGTGCTGGTGATTCCCGGCTACTCGACCACCGACGCCTCCACCGCGCCGCTCCGGGCCTACCTCCGCTGGCTGGGCTGGCGCGCCCGTGGCTGGGGCCTGGGCCGGAACGGGGGCGACGCCTT
>JAEZJH010000586.1 GCA_023436385.1 Pseudomonadota bacterium | reverse complement strand
TGCTCCCGGTCCTCGTCGCGGCGCTGCTCGCCGGGGCGATCGGGGCCGCCTGCTCGATCACCGCGGGCCTGCCCTGGTACGCGGTCTTACCGGTGGCCTCCGCGCCCCTCGCTACCGCCGCCGGTCTCCTCGCCGGGGCGGCGTTCGAGCGGCGTCTCCCCGCCGCGGCGCTCTACGGGGCGATCGTGCTCGGCTTCACCGTCGCGGCGTGCCTGCCGGTCCTCCGCGGCCCACAGGTCTTCGTCTACGACCACCTGCTCGGCTACCTGCCGGGCCCGCTCTACGACGAGGCGATCGCGATCCGCCCGCCCCTCCTCCACTTCCGCCTGGTGACGCTCGCCTGGGCGGCGGCGTGCCTGGGGCTTTTGGCGATCCTCTGGCGGGATGGCCGCCTCGGCCGGCCCCGCCTCCGCCCCGCCGCGTGGCTGCTCTTCGCGCTCGGCGCCGGCGGCGTGGCGCTCGGCCATGCCTCCCGGTTCGAGCTGGGCTACGAGCAGGACACCGCGAGCGTGGCGGCGGCCCTGGGCGGACGGACCGAGGGCGACCGGTGCACGCTCTACCACCCGCGGGAGCTCTCGCTCGACGAGGTCCGCCGCACCGCCGACGAGTGCGATCTTCGCGTCGCCCAGCTCGAGGAGTTCTTCGGCGTGGCCAGCTCCCGCCCCCGGGTCTTCCTCTACCGGAGCCAGGAGGAGAAGCGCCGGCTGGTGGGCGCGGGCGGAACGCAGTTCGCCAAGCCCTGGCTCGGGCAGCTCCACATCGATCCCCGGGGCTTTCCCCACCGCGTGCTGAAGCACGAGCTGCCCACGTCGTCGCCGGCCGGCTGGGCCGGGGTCCCTTCGGCGTCACCGCCACCCGGCTCGGGCTCCTGCCGCTCCCGGTGCTGGTCGAGGGCGCGGCGGTGGCCGCGGACTGGCCCTCGGGAGAGCTGTCGGTCCACGAGGAGGCTCGCGCCCTCCGGGACCTGGGCCTGGCCCCGAAGCTCCCGGGCCTCCTCTCGCCCCGGGCCTTCTTCGCGGAGTCGCACCGGCGCGCCTACACCTACGCGGGCTCCTTCGTGCGCTGGCTGGTCGAGACCCGGGGCCGCGAGCGCTTCGCCCGCCTCTACCGCGACGGCGACTTCCGCGCCGCCTACGGCGACGGGCTCGACACGCTGGTCGCCTCGTTCGAGCGCTACCTCGACCAGTTCCCGCTCTCCGACCGGGCCCGAGCCGTGGCCGACCGAAAGTTCCGCCGGCCGGCGATCTTCCGCCGCCCCTGCGCCCGCGAGATCGCCGATCTGGCCGGCGAGGCAGGGGACGCCCTGCGGGCCGGCGACTCGGACCGCGCCGCCGAGCTCTACGAGCGCTGCTCGATCCTCGACGACGGCGAGCCCGCCCACCTCCGCTCCCGGGCGGTGGCCCTGGCCCGGGCGGGCGACGTCGCCGGCGTCCGGGCCCTGCTCGACCGGGTCGATCGCCACCCCGCGGCCACCGATCCGCTCCGGGCCGACGTGCTGGCCTCGCTGGGGGACGCGCATGCTAAGCGAGAGGAGTGGCCGCTGGCGGCGGAGGCCTACCGCGCCGCCTCCCGCCTCCGCAACGATCGCGACGGGGAACGATCGCTGGCGGTCAAGATCGAGGCCGCCACCGATCCCGACCTGGCCCGGGCGGTGCTCCCGTACCTCGCCCAGGGATCGGACGCGCGCCTCTTCGCGGTGCGCGATCTCCTCGATCGCCGTCCGGACTTCGGCACCGGCCACTACCTGATCGGCCGTCGTCTCTGGCAGCGCGACGAACCCACCCTCGCCCTCCCTTACCTCGATCGCGCCCTCTCCCTCCCCCTCCCCTCGCCCTCCCTCGTCCAGGAGGCCCACCGCATGCGCTCCCTGGCCCTGATCGCTCTACGCCGCTACGCCGACGCCGTCCCCGACCTCGAGTTCCTCGCCTCCACCGGCGACCCGGGCGAACGCCTCGAAGCCGAAGACCTCCTCGCCTTCTGCCGCTTCGGCGTCGCCCGCCTCGCCTCACGGCGGTAGACGGAGCGACTGGTCGGAACGTTCCTCGGATGCCGCCGTGGGGCTCCATCGGAGCCGGCGATCTCAGGCCGGGGGACGTTCCTCCGTTGCCGCCGTGGGGCTCAAACGGAGCCGGCGATCTCGGGCCGGGGCACGTTCCTCGGTTGCCGCCGTGGGGCTCCAGCGGGCCGGCGGTCTCGGGCCGGGGGACGTTCCTCGGTTGCCGCCGTGGGGCTACGGCGGGCCGGCCGCACGGAACTGGGTCCCTCGCTTCGGCGTACCCCGATCGCGCGCGAGAGAGGGGCCCGCTCCGAGGTGCCGGCGGGCGGCACGGGGGCCACGCACCCTTCTCGCGCGCTCGCGATCGGGGGCCCCCCGCCGGCGTCCCAGTTCCGGCGGGCGCCAGGGGGGCCAGGGGGCTCTCGATCCCTCCGGCATTCCGCGGTGGGCTTCAGCCGGCGGCGCGTGGCCGCGCCGCTGACGGCTGGAGCTCCGGTGGGGTCGGGGGGCAGCGGTAGCCGAGGCGCTGGTTACTTGCGGGGCGGGCCGCGGTGGCCGGGGCGCTTCGGGGGGCCGGAGCGGAAGCCGGGCTTGCCGGCGGGGCGATCGGACCGGAAGCCGGGCTTGCCGGCGGGGCGATCGGAGCGGAAGCCGGGCTTGCCCGCAGGGCGGTCGCCGGCGGGACGGCGGGGGCGGTCGAAGCCGGCGCGTTCCGGGCGGTCACCGGTGGGGCGGCGCGGGCGATCGAAGCCGGC
>JAEZJH010000371.1 GCA_023436385.1 Pseudomonadota bacterium | reverse complement strand
GACCCAGCCGACGTGGGCGGCGGGGTCGGTGGTGGTGAGGGTCACCCGATGCCCCCGGGCGGCGAGGCCGACCGCCACCGCGGCGGCGACGGTGGTCTTGCCGACGCCGCCCTTGCCCATCGCCAGGATCGCGCCCCGGCCCGGCGCGGCCAGGTCGTCGAGGAGACTCGCCAGCGGCGGGGGGAACGGGAAGGCGCCGGGCTCGAGGGCGGGAGCGGGTGCCGGTGCCGGCGCCGGCGCCGGATCGGCGGAGAGGAACCGTCGCAGGGCGTCCGGGCCGAGGAGCGCCTCCGCACGGAGGGGCAGGACGTCCCGGGGGAGCCCGGCGAGCGGCTCCGGCAGCTCGGCGAGGGCCGCCGTGCCGCGGGCGGCGAAGGCGCGGGCCACCGGATCGTCGCCGGGGGAGACGAGGTGGCCGTTGATCACCAGGTGCTGGTTGGCCACGCCCAGGCGCCAGAGTTCCCCGCTCGAGCGCGCCGCTTCCCGGAGCGCCGCGCGATCGGGCCGGGAGACGAGGACCAGCGTGGTGCGGGCGCCGTCGGCGAGGGCCGCCACGCTCGCGTCGTAGACCGCCTTCTGCGCCGCGAGGCCGGCGAGCGGTCCCAGGCACGAGGTGCCGGTGGTGTTGGTTTCGATGAAACCCTGCCAGGCACCGGGCAGGGAGAGCAGGCGCAGCGTGTGTCCGGTCGGCGCCGTGTCGAAGAGCACGTGGTCGAAGCCGGCGGTCGCCGCCGGATCGCCCAGGAGCCGGGAGAATTGGTCGAAGGCGGCCACCTCCACCGTGCACGAACCGGAGAGCTGCTCCTCCATGCTGCGGATCGCCGCCTCGGGGAGCACGCCGCGGTACGGCCCGACCAGCTTCTCCCGGTAGGCCCGGGCGGCCGCCTCGGGATCGAGGTCGAGCGCATACAAACCGGACACACCGGGCACGGCGGTCGGTGCCGGGCCGAGCGACGCGCCCAGCACCTCGTCGAGGTTGGAGGCGGGATCGGTGCTCACCAGGAGCACGCGCTTCCCGGTGTCGGCCAGCCGGACCGCGGTGGCGCAGGCGAGCGACGTCTTGCCGACGCCGCCCTTGCCGGTGAAGAAGAGGTGCCGGGTCGGTCGGGCCAGGAACCCGGAGACTAGCAGCACTTCTTGCCCCCGCCGCAGCAGGGAGCCCCCCCCGGCGCCGGGAGGTCCCTCCGCGCGCCGGGACGCACGCCGACCAGCTCGCCCAGGATCGCGCGGGAGGGGTAGCTCCCCCGGGAGACGATCCGGCCGTCGAGCACCAGGAGCGGCAGGCAGGCGGTGCCGTCGGAGGCGAGCGCCTCCTTCACCAGCGGGTTCTCGGCGAACGCCGCGGGCTCCTGGGCCAGGTTGTGGCGCCGCACCTCGATGCCGACGGTCCCGAGCCAGGCGAGATCGGCGGCGAACCGGGCCAGCTTCGGATCCACCGCGGGACCGCAGACACCGGTCGGGCAACACATCGCGGGGTCGTACACCTCGAGGCGAGACATCTAGCAGGCTCCTTCGGAAACAGCGGGGATGCGGGCGGCGAGCGCGCCGGTGAGCTCCGCCAGCCGGCGGAGCGCGTCGGGCTCGATGCAGTAGCAGACCCGGGGACCGTCGATCTCGCCCCGGATCAGCCCGGCCTCCTTGAGCACCTTCAGGTGCTGCGAGACGGTCGACTGGGCGAGGGGCAGCTCGTCGACGATCTCGCCGCAGACACAGGTGGTCCGGGAGAGGAGGATCCGGAGGATCTGCACGCGCACCGGGTGGCCGACGGCCTTGGCCAGCTCCGCCAGCTCGGCGTCGGCCTTCGGGCCGGCGGTGGGTCTCCGGGCCGGGGCGGCGCGGGGCGGGGGGCAGGACGAGGCGGAGGGCTTGGGGCGGGGTCGCATCGGCTTCCATCGTCTATCGTCGGTTGCCGATTCGGTCAACCGGTGCAACGGACGGCGGGCTGCCCCGGAGGCCGTCGACGACACCACTCCTCGAGCTCGGGCCGAGAAAGCCAGCGCGGGATCGCCACGGCCAGAAGCACCGGCGTTCCACGGCGGGGATCGTGGCCGGCGGCGGTACCGGGTACGAAGAAGGCCCCGGCCGGCAGGCTTCGCGAGAAGCCGCCTCCGGGGCCCTTCGATCGAGGGGCCGCCGCGCCTTAGCGCTTCGGGTGCTCCTGGAGCCACGCCAGGGCCTGGCCGGCGGTGACGTTGACCGTGGCCATCTTCATGTGCCGGGAGACCAGCAGGGCCTCGACGATCTCCGCGTCGGTGGCGCCGAGGCCGCGCGCCTGCTTGGTCCACTGCAGGGTGCAGGCCTCGCACTGCATCGCCGCGGCCACGCCGATCCCGATGAGGAGCTTGTACTTCTCCGGGATCGCCTGGAGTTCCGGGTTCTCGAGAATCGCGGTCCGGTGTTCGAGGAAGGTCTTGGCGCCCTCGGGGGAGATCGAGCGGAGGAGATCCATCGGCGACGGGGTGTTCGTGCTCATCGGTGCGTTCCTTTCGTGATCCAGCCCGCCGCCCGATCCGGTCGGCGAGCGAGCGCAGCCTACCCGAGGCACCGGACGACCGGCGAGGTTTCCGGTGGGATATTCACACACGGCGGCGCCGGTCGGCCCCCTGGTCCTCGATGGAACGGAGGTGCTCGGCTCCGCTCCTCCTTCCCCCGACGCGGACGTGATATCGAGCCGGGGAAGGGGAGGGGATCATCATGTCTCGAAATCTGGCGGTCGCCGTCCTGGCGCTGCTCGGCTCCGTCGTCGCCTCCTGCGGCGACGACTCATCCGGTTCGAAGTCCTGTGAGGCGCCGCTGGTGGCCTGCGGCGGCGACTGTGTCGATCTGCAGGCGGACGCTGCCCATTGCGGCGACTGCGATCGCGCCTGCGAGGCCGGGAGGTCCTGCGTCGACGGGCGCTGCACCGCGGCGGAGAGCTGCCCGGCCGGCACGGAGCGCTGCGGCGACGGCTGTGTCGACACCGACACCGATCGGGACCACTGCGGCACCTGCGGAAACGCCTGCCCCGTCGGCGTGGCCTGCGAGGCCGGCTCCTGCGGGTGTCCGACCGGCGAGGAAAGGTGCGGCGAGGCGTGCGTCGACCTCGACACCGATCCGGACCACTGCGGCGGCTGCGAGGCGGCGTGCGGCGACGGGATGCTCTGCGCCGACGGCGACTGCGCCTGCCCGTCCGACCGGGAGGAGTGCGAGCCGGGGCTCTGCGCCGATCTCCAGAGCGACCAGGCCCACTGCGGCTCCTGCGGCAACGCCTGTACCGGCGGGACGATCTGCGTGGCGGGCGGGTGCGTCTGTCCGGACGGCTGGCTCGACTGCGACGGGACCTGCGCCGATCCGAAGACGGATGCGGCCCACTGCGGGGCCTGCGGGCTCGCCTGCGCGGACGGCCTGGTCTGTCGCGACGGCGCCTGCGCGGCGGCGCCCTGCTGGAACGGGTTCGGCCTGCCGGCGCCGTCCCGGGTCGACGCCGGCGCGGTCTACGGCGGCATCGCCGTGGGGGACCTGGACGGCGACGGCGACCCCGATCTCCTCACCGCCGACGCGGGCGAGCCGTACGCGGTCCGCTGGCTGGAGAACCTCGGGGGGACCTTCGCCCCTCCGGTGACGATCACCACCGCTCCCGCCCCGCTCGTCGACCTCCTGATCGCGGATCTCGACGGCGAGGGTCCACTGGACATCGCCGGCGTTTTCAACCAGTTCAGCCCCAAGATTCACCTGGTCCTCCGGGGCGCGACCGGCGAGGCCCGGGTGGTCGCCGTCTCCTGGCCCTACGTGCAGCCGCACCTCCCCAAGGCCCCGAGGGTCGCCGATCTCGACGGGGACGGCGACCTCGACCTCGTCCTCTCCGACGGCAACTACCGCACCATCCACGTGGCGAAGAACCTGGGTGGCGGCAACTTCGAAGCGATCCCCGATCCCGTCCCGCTCCCCCCGGAGGCCCGTCCCGACGGGATCGCGATCGGGGACATGGACGGCGACGGCGACGACGACCTGGTGATCGCCGAGGGCCACGAGCTCTACACGGTGAAGACCGTCGGCCCGTTCCAGTTCGTCCCCGGCGAGGTCTACGTCAACGACAGCCAGCACGCCGAGGTGGTGTTGGGGGACTTCGACGGCGACGGCGATCTCGACGCCGTCCTCGACGAGGGGAGCATGGCGCGGAACGACGGCACCGGCCGCTTCTCCGACTACGGGGCCCTCGAGCCGCGGCAGACGCTCGTCTGGCGCATGGCCACCGGCGACGTCGACGGCGACGGGGACGTCGACTTCGTCGGCTTCCGCACCGGAGACTTCGACGTGATGTGGAACGAGGGCGACCACTTCGTCGGCTACCGCGGGGCGGCGGGCTTCGGCGTGACCCTGCCGTTCCTCGCCAACGTCGACGGCGACGGCGCGCTCGACTTCGTGGTGGGGAACCTGAGTTCGCGGTGGATCGACGTCCTCCCGAACCCCGGCGACGGCCGCTTCCCCGCGCCGGTGCGAATCGGGCCCGTCCTCTCCACGTCGCCCGCCCTCGCCGTGGGCGAGATCGACACCACGCCCGGCCCGGACGTGCTGGTGGTTCCGGGAGGCGAAACCCGGATGTACCTCCTCCATCCGGGCGTCACGGACAGCGGCCTGGCCTTTGCTCCCGAGGTGTACACCGGCGCTGCCCTGGTCGAACTCGACGGCGATCCCCAGGCGGAAATCGCCACCGTCTGGCAGGAGCTCGGGGTGATCCAGTTCTTCAACGGTTGGCCGCCGCGGGCCGACCGGGTGGTGGAGATCGAGCCGGGTTTGACCTCGCTCGTGGGCGTCGACATCGATGGCGACGGCGCCACCGACCTGGTCACCCTCGAGGCCGGCACGGCGCCCGGGCTGCGGGTCCTCCTCGCCGACGACTTCACGCCGTCGCCCCTCCTCCCGCTGGTCGGCGGCTCGACTCCCCGGGAGGCGCTCCCGGTCGACCTCGACGGCGACGGTGACCGGGACCTCCTCGTCGCCGGCGACCTGGGGCTCCACCTGGTCGTGAACGACGACGGCACCCTCGTGGATTCCGCGCAGTACGGGATCGTCCCCAAGGCCATCGCCGCCG
>JAEZJH010000365.1 GCA_023436385.1 Pseudomonadota bacterium | reverse complement strand
GGCAGGGGCTCGATGCACGGCCCGCCGGGGGCCCCGGCTGGCCCGAACCGGCGCCTAGTGCTTCGGCTTCCGGCCGATCGTCTGCACGATCGCCCCGTTGGCCTTCTCCTGCTGCTGGTAGACCGCGGGCGCGACCTGGTTGTCGGGGACCCGGTTCTTCACCGGCGGCAGGGACTTCAGGTACGCGAACATCGCCTTGAGGTCCTCGTCGGTGGCCGCGGCCACGTTGAACCACGGCATCGGCGGGAGGATCGCCCGGCCCTGCCCCAGGTGGCGGCCGGTCCGCATCGCCTGCACGAAGTTGGCCTCGGTCCAGCCGCCGATTCCGGTCTCGACGTCCGGGGTGAGGTTGGTCGCGTAGACCACGCCGAAGGGCATCCGGAAGGAGGTGAAGGTGGGCCCGATCACCGCCAGGTCGTTCCCGCCCAGGGTCGACGCGGGAACCGGCGCGCCCACCGGGTGGCCGGAGAGCCGGCGCTCCATCACCCGGACCGGCATCCCGGCCTTCTCGTCGAAGCCCATCGGCGTGTGGCAGTCGTCGCAGCCGGCCACCCGCACCAGGTACTCGCCCCGCTCGATCGCCTTCCGGTTCACCCCGCCCGCCTTCGCCGGGGAGCCCTTCGCCCCCGCCTTCGCCGGGTCGCCCTTGGCCCCGGCCGCGCCGGCGATCGCCACCGCCCCCAGCACCGCCACCACCGCCAGCATCACCTTCCCGCTCATGCACGTCCTCCCGGGCCCTCGGCCCGTCGCTTTCGAGTCGCGCGGAGATGCCCGAGAACCCCGTGGCGGCGATAGTCCCCTTTTGGAACATCTGTTGGCGAGGCGACGCGCCGGCGCCCCCCTACGGGCCTGCGGCGGTAGACTGCCGCCCTCGCGAACGCCTCGCTGACCCCGGCGGGGACGCCGCGCGGTCTCCGGCGCTCCAGATACCCTTCGAGGTCGACATGGCCCAGCTCTTCGAACCGCTCGCGCTCCGCGACGTCCGGTTGCCGAACCGGGTGATGGTCTCGCCGATGTGCCAGTACTCCGCGACCCCGGACGGCTTCGCCACCGACTGGCACCTGGTCCACTACGGTTCCCTCGCCGTCGGCGGCGCGGGCCTGGTCGTCTTCGAGGCCACCGCCGTGGAGGCCCGGGGCCGGATCTCCGGGCGAGACCTGGGGATCTGGACCGACACCCACGCCGAGCGGCTCGTGACCGCGGTCCGCTTCGTCGCCGGCCAGGGCGCGGTGCCGGGGATCCAACTCGCCCACGCCGGCCGCAAGGCGTCGGTGGCCCCGCCGTGGGAGGGCGGGAGGTTCCTCCTGCCGGCCGAAGGGGGCTGGCCCACGGTGGCGCCCTCGGCCGTGCCCTTCGGCCACACCGGCCCGGTGCCCCGGGCCCTCGCCGCCGAGGAGATCGCCGACGTGGTCGCCTCGTTCCGGGCCGCGGCGGGACGGGCTCGGGAAGCGGGCTTCCGCGTCCTCGAGCTCCACGCCGCCCACGGCTACCTCCTCCACCAGTTCCTCTCGCCCCTCGCCAACCAGCGCGAGGATCGCTACGGAGGCACCTTCGAGAACCGCATTCGGCTGGTCCTCGAGACCGTGGAGGCGATCCGCCACGAGTGGCCGGAGCGCGACCCGCTGCTCGTCCGGATCTCCGCCACCGATTGGGCGGAGGGCGGCTGGAACGCCGACGAGTCGGTGGACCTGGCGCGGCGCCTCGCCCGGCACGGTGTCGACCTGGTCGACTGCTCGAGCGGCGGCCTGGTCCCCGACGCGAAGATCCCGATCGGGCCAGGCTACCAGGTGCCCTTCGCCGCCCGGGTCCGGCGGGAGGCAGGCGTCCCCACGGCGGCGGTGGGGATGATCACCGACCCCGCCCAGGCCGAGGCGATCCTCCGGGACGGCGCCGCCGATCTCGTCGCCGTGGCCCGGGAGCTGCTCCGCGACCCGCGCTTTCCGCAGCGGGCCGCCCGGGTCCTGGGCGCCGACCTGCCCTGGCCACCGCAGTACGTTCGCGCCAAATAGCGTGTTGCGCCGCCGCCCCCGGCCTGCCACTTTCGGTAGGCCATGGGGCAGGCGACTCGGCTCCGCATCGCGAGCTACAACGTCCGCTACTTCGGCCACGCCTTCCGCGGCCTGGGAAGTTCGCGCCTGTCGAAGTACCGGATCGCCCTGGCCCTCGCCTCCCTGAATCCCCTCCCCGACGTGATTTGCCTCCAGGAGGTGGAGACCCGCTCGCTCCGGAGCCGGGTGGGGAGGCCGCCGTCCCATCCCGAGGAGACCCAGCTCGAGTCCTTCATGGCCACGTTCGAGCGGGCCTGCCGGACCCGGGGCAAGCCGTTCCCCTTCCAGGCGCTCTACTTCCGCGCCCACCAGTACCGCCTCGGCCAGCTCCCCCTCTACACCACCGGCCTCGCCGTGCTGGTAAATGGAGACACGCTCCGGGTCGAACGCCACAACGCCCTGGCGCCGGAGACGATCACCCACCACCACGTCGCCCGCTGGAAGGACACCAAACAGAGCCGGATCTGCGCCCACCTCCGGGTCCACGACCGGGAGGGGCGGCCGCTCCATGTCTTCAATACCCACCTCTCCCTGGCCACGCCCTTCGCCCGGGACTTCTGGGCCTCCCGGGACAAGCTGGGCTTCGGGCCGAACCAGGTGGAGGAGGCCAAGCGCCTCTCCACCTTCGTGCGGAGCCGCGTCGGCGACGAGCCCTTCGTGGTCACCGGCGACTTCAACTCGTCGCCGGGCTCGCCGGTGTATCGGCATCTCACGGAGGAGGCCGGCTTCACCGGTGCCCAGGCCGCCCTGGGCCTCATCGACGAGAGCGTGCGCCGGGGCTTCCCCACCGCCGGCTTCCTGCACCTCCGGATGCACCTCGACCACCTGTTCTCCGGAAACGGGATCCGCTGGGTCGATCTCGACGGGACCTTCCCCTTCGGCCAGGGCCCCTTCCACGGCCTCTCCGATCACATGCCGCTGATCGGGCGGTTCGAGCTGTCGGAGGCGGCGCCGCGCCGGGACGACGCGGAGCTGGTCAGCCCCCGGGAGATGGACGACGCGGGCGCGGCCGGGTAGCGTGCCGTGCTCCCGCTCGCCCGGAGCCCCGCCTGGATCCCAGCCTCCTCGACATCGCGCTCCTCGCCCTGGTGGCCCTGGCCGCCGGGAGCATCGACGCCATCGCCGGCGGCGGCGGCCTCCTCACCCTGCCCGCGCTCCTCGCCACCGGGCTCCCGCCGCACCTGGCCCTGGGCACCAACAAGGGCCAATCGGTGTTCGGCTCCGGAGCCGCCCTCGCCCGTTTCGCCCGGGCCGGGCTGGTCGAGCGGAGGCGGGCCTGGGTCTCCTTCCCCGCCGGCCTCGCCGGCTCGTTCCTGGGGGCGGCGCTGGTGCTCCTGATCGAGCCGGAGGTGCTCCGGCCCCTGGTGCTGGCGCTCCTCGTGGCCGCGGCGCTCTTCCTCGCCTTCCGGCCCTCGGTCCGGGAACGGGACGCCGCCGGCCCGGTCTTCGGCTCGACCGTCCTCGCCGGCGCGATCGCCCTGGGGATCGGCGCCTACGACGGCTTCTTCGGCCCGGGGACCGGCACCTTTCTGACCATCGCCTTCGTGCTGGTCCTGGGCGACGCGATGGCCCGGGCCTCGGCCAACGCCAAGGTGGTCAACTTCGCCTCCAACCTGGCGGCGATGATCCTCTTCGCCTCCCGGGGCCTGGTGATCTGGAAGGTGGCCCTGCCGATGGCCGCGGCCCAGCTGGCCGGCGGTTGGATCGGCGCACAGTTCGCCGTCCGCGGCGGCGACAGGGTGGTCCGGCGGGTGGTGCTGGCGGTGGTGATCGCCCTCGCCGCCAAGCTCGCCGCCGATCTCGTCCGCGGGTGAGCGCCGGCGCCTACCGCCCGCCGGCGCCGCCGTCCGGTTCGGCGGCCGGCGGGGCCCGGCCGTCGCCCCGGGCCCGGGGCAGGAAGACGGTGAAGTTGGAGCCCTTCCCCTCCTCGCTCTCCACCCGGATCCGGCCGCCCAGGCCCCGCACGATCCCGTAGACCGTAGAGAGTCCGAGGCCGGTCCCCTTCCCCACCTCCTTGGTGGTGAAGAAGGGCTCGAACAGGTGGGCGAGGACCTCCGGCGACATCCCGCGTCCGTTGTCCTCGATCGACAGGGAGATCCAGTCGCCGCCGGGAAGGTCGGGCCGCTCGTCCTCCTCGACGTGGACGTTGGCGGAGGCGATCACGATCCGGCCGCCGTTGGGCATGGCGTCCCGGGCGTTGACCGCGAAGTTGACGATCACCTGCTCGAGCTGGCCGGCGTCGGCGAGCACCGGCCAGGGCTCGGGCGCGGTCCGGAGGACCAGCTCGACGTCCTCGCCCAGCAGCCGCCGGAGCATCCGGTCCAGCTGTCGCACGATCTCGCCCGGGTCGAGCTCCTCCGTGGCCTCCGGCCGCTGCCGGCTGAACACCAGGAGCTGCCGGGTCAGGGTGGCGGCGCGGGTCGCCGCGGCGCCGATCTCCCGGACCTCCTCGCGGTGCGGATCGCCCGGCGGCAACTCCTCCTCGAGGAAGCGGGTGCAGCTGAGGATCACCGCCAGCAGGTTGTTGAAATCGTGGGCCACGCCGCCGGCGAGCCGCCCCACCGCTTCCATCTTCTGCGCCTGCCGGAGCTGGGCCTCGACCGTCCGCTCCCGGGAGACGTCCCGGATCGACGCCGCCGCGCAGCGCGCTCCCGTCGCATCCTGCAGGCAATAAATCGAGACATTGGTGTTGAGGGCGGCGCCGTCCCGGCGCCGGAAGGTCACCGGCCCCTCCCAGCGGCCGTCCCGGAACGCCGCCCCGAGCACCCACTCCCGGTCGACCCCGGCCCTGGAGGCGAACTCGCCCACGTCCTGGCCCACCAGCGCCGACGCGGTGAGGCCGGAGAGCCGCATCGCCGCGGCGTTGGCGTAGGAGATCCGGCCGTCCTCCGCGAAGAGCACGATCCCCTCGCCCGACTCCTCGACGACCTGGGCGAGGAGGAAGTTCCGGGATCGTTCGTCCTCGATGCTCCTCTCCGCGCCCTCCTGCACCCGGCCACGCAGCGTCATCTTCGCCCTCCGAGGCGGCCTCGACGAGCCGGCGCCTCGTGTCACCTAAGGTGCCGGAAAAGTACACCGCACGTCAAAGCGGGCACCCCCCGCCGGCCGGGGGATCGGGCACGGACGATCCCGGAACGGCGCCGCCCCGACGACGCCGCCGTCCCGGAGGGCGAACAGCGCCGATACGACGACGCCGCCGTCCCGGGGGGGGAACGGCGGCGCCGCACGGCGGAATGGCGGGTGCCGGGCCTAGCGGCCGGGATTGCACCACGCCCGGATCCGCTCGGCCCGGGCGCTCGCCGGGAAGCGGGCGACGAACTCGTCGGCGAGGCGGGCGGCGACCTCGGCGTGGCCGAGCTGGGCCTCGATCCGGCAGAGGTTGTAGAGCGCCTCCTCCTGGAAGACGCCGTCCGGGAACCCGGCCCGGTAGCCGGCGAGGAGGGAGGCGGCTCGCTCGAGATCACGGCCCTCGGCGAGGAGGCGGATCGCCTCGTGGACCGAGGCCTCGCCCGGCAGGGCCAGCTCCACCGGCGCGCCGCCGCTGCAGAACCGGGCGGACTCGCCGGCACCGAGGAGTCCGCCGGCGCCGTCGTTCCCGGAGGCCCGG
>JAEZJH010000324.1 GCA_023436385.1 Pseudomonadota bacterium | reverse complement strand
TGCTCCGCGAGGCGGTGAGCCTGATGGGCGGCTACGGGATCACCGAGGACTGCCCGGGCTTCCTCGGCCACAAGTGGATGGACTCGCAGCTCGAGGCCACCTACGAGGGCCCGGAGGCGGTGCAGCGGCGGCAGCTCTCCGTCTGCATGACCAACGAGGTCTTCCTCGCCCAGCTCCGCGGCTGGATCCGCGAGCTGACGGTCCTCGGCCACGAGAAGCCGGCCACCGGCGCCTGCGCGCTGGCGAAGGCGATGTCGCTCTGGCTCTGGACGCTCGAGCACATCCAGGGCGCCAAGGACTCGAACGGCCAGAAGCTGTTCACCAGCCCGCGGCAGGGCGTGTCGTTCGCGCTGGCGGACGCGCTCTCCTGGCTCCTCGCCTCCCGGTCGCAGATCCTGGACGTGGTGGAGCTGGAGAAGCGCGGCGTGGAGAGCCCGACGGTGGCCGAGGGCCTCGAGGGCCTGGTCACCTTCCTCCAGGACCTCTGCTTCGTGCAGGTGGCCCACGCCGCCGGCGAGTCCTCCCGGATCTGCGCGGAGCTGGTGCACGGCTACCTGGCGCACCCGGCCTGGGACGCGGAGAAGCGGGCGGCCTGCGCGAGCGCGAAGGACCTGGCCTCGGTGGCCGGCTTCCGCAAGGAGCTGGTCGGCTGCGCGGGGAACGCGGACGTGTGTGCGACCTGCAACCCGGTGGGTGACTTCGGCGTGCTGCGGCTCCAGGTCGACGCGTGCCTGGCCGGCTGCCAGCTGGCCAAGGACCGGGCGGCCAACGCCGCGGCCCACGTGATGATCCCGGAGGCGCTGGACTACCCGGCGGCGTAGCCGGTCGGATCGAGGGGCGTCCGCCGCCCCCCGGGGGCGGCGGGAGGCCCGCGCGGGTCGCGGTTTTCATGTGTCACACAAGGAGTTGCCCGTGGTGGATGAGCAGATCCAGGTCGAGCGGCCGAGCATGGACGTGGACGTGGTGTGCGTCGGGTTCGGGCCGGCGGCGGGCGGGTTCCTGACCACGCTGTCGCGGCGGCTCGCGGACCCGGAGAAGCCCACGCTCGAGAGCCGGGCCTCGCCGGGGATGCCGCTGCAGGTGATCTGCTACGAGCGGGCCGACGACATCGGCTTCGGCGTCTCGGGCGTGGTCACCCGGGCCCGGGCGATCCGGGAGAGCTTCCCGGACCTCGACCCGGCGCAGATCCCGATGGCGGCGCCGGTCGGCCAGGAGGAGGTGCTGTACCTCCTCGATCCCCACGGGGCGAGCCGGCGGTCGGCGACGCTGAAGACGGCGGACGCCGGCATCCGGGCGATGAAGGCGGTGCTGCCGTTCGAGCACGACGCCCTGCGGCTGCCCTGGACGCCGTCGTTCCTCCACAAGACCAACGGCGTGCTCCTCTCCATGGGGCAGTTCACCCAGTGGGTCGGCAACCAGGTGATGGCCACCGGCGCGGCGATGGTGATGCCGGGGAGCCCGGTGGCGGCGCCGCTGGTCGAGGGCGACCGGGTCGTCGGCGTGCGGATGGCGGACCAGGGCGTCGACAAGTCCGGCAAGCCCGAAGACGGCATGTACCTGCCGGGCATGGACGTGAAGGCCTCCCTCACCGTGGTCGCCGATGGGCCGGTGGGCCCGGTGGGCCGCGCCCTCGACGAGCGGTTCGGCCGGCCCGAGGGGCACCACCTCCGCGACTGGGCGGTGGGGCTCAAGGTGGTGGTGGAGCTGCCGGAGGGCGTCGACCTTCCCGCCGGCACGGTCCTCCACACCTTCGGCTATCCGGAGCCGGAGATCTTCGGCTTCTTCTACGTGCACCCGGACCGGCTCGCCTCGGTGGGCATCTTCGTCCCCTCGTGGCTCGACTGCCCGGTGCGCACCGGCTACCGGTACCTGCAGCACTTCCTGCAGCACCCCTACCTCTGGCGGTACCTGAAGGGCGGGACGCTCCGCTCGTTCGGCGCCAAGTCGATCCAGGAGGCCGGCCGCCGCGGCGAGCCGCACCTCGCCGGGAACGGCTACGCGCGGATCGGCGAGGGCTCGGGGTCGACCAACGTCCTCACCATGAGCGGCGTCGACGAGGCCTGGGCCACCGGCGTGCAGCTGGCCGAGGGGGTGATCGAGCTGCTCGAGGCGGGCAAGGAGTTCACCCGGGAGCACCTCGAGGCCACCTACGTGGCCCGGCGCCGGGCGAGCCGCCTCGAGCAGGAGTCGATCGCCGCGGAGAAGGCCCGGGACGGCTTCCAGCAGGGCGTGGTCACCGGGCTGCTGGGGATGGCGCTCTCCGGGATGACCGGCGGCAAGCTCAACCTGGGCACGGAGCCCGAGCCCACCCACGCGCGGCTCGGGGGCCTCGCCGCCTACTACGAGGGCCGGATCCCCGCCGACGAGGTGAAGCGGATCCGCGAGGAGTGCCTGGCCAAGGGCAGCTCCTTCCACGACGCGCTGATGGACCGGCTCGGCTGGCCGCAGGTGGAGCTCGACGGCCAGCTCCTCGTCACCCACCAGGACGCGCTCCTGGTCGGCGGCAAGGTCCAGGCGACGCCGGGGTTCGCCGACCACGTGGTGTTCCTCGACCGGAAGCTCTGCGAGCGGTGCGAGTCCCGGACCTGCATCGAGATCTGCTCGGGCCAGGCGATCGCCCCGGGCGAGGACGGCCTCCCCGCCTTCGACCGGGAGAAGTGCGTGCACTGCGGCGCGTGTCTCTGGAATTGCTCGCAGCCCGTGCACGGCGAGAAGACCAACATCGAATTCCGGGCGGGTGCGGGGGGTCTGCACTCGTCGCAGAACTGAGCGGCAGTTTCACTTTGTAGGGAGAAACGATGAGCTACCAGATCGTCGTCTGCGGGAGCCTGGTGCCGGACCCGCTGCAGACCCTCGAGCCGGTCGTCGGCCCGCAGGGACCGGGCCTGAAGAACGAGCTGATGCTTCCCGCGGTCCTCGACCCGTGGGCCGCCTGCGGCCTCTACGAGGCGGCCGCCCTGGCGGCGAAGACGCCGGGGACCAAGGTCTACCTGGTCGCGCTGGGGCCGAAGGCCAAGCTGCAGCAGGTGATGATGGGCCTCGCCCAGAAGGTGCCGTTCGAGCTGGTGGCCCTGGACGGCCCCGCCGGCGGCTTGGTCGACGCCCACGAGACGGCGAACCACCTCGCCGCGGCGATCGCCGCGATCCCCGGCCTCGACCGCTCGAAGCTGCTCCTCTTCGGCGGCTGGGAGTCGGCCTCCCGCGGCGCCGGCGTCACCCTGCAGCTGGTGGGCGAGAAGCTGGAGATCCACGAGCAGTTCCAGGGCGTGGACCAGGTCACCGTGCAGGCCGACGGGTCGCTGGAGATCCTCGAGCGCATCGAGGGCGGCAAGCACCAGGTCTCCGTGGTCGCCGGTCCGCCGGCGCTGGTCGGCTGGGCCACCGGCAACCTCCCCGAGCCGAAGAACAACCCCGCCGTCGGCATGCAGAACATGAAGACGGTGATGCCCGCGCTGCAGAAGGCGAAGCCCAGCCCCGCCGGCGTCGGCGGCATCGAGTACCTCTCCGTCTCGCTCCCCAAGCAGCAGCGCGAGACGAAGATCGTCAAGGACCTCTCCCCCGACGAGATCGCCCGCGAGCTCGTCGAGTGGATCGGCAAGGACTAAGGGAGGCCACCGTGGAAACCGTTCTCTTCCTCGCGCACACCGAGCCCGACGGCTCGCTCCCCAAGGTCGCCCTCGAGGCCCTCGACGCCGCCGTCGAGCTGGCCAAGGGCGGCAAGCTGGTCGCCGGCCTCTTCGGCGGCAACGTCGCCCCGGCCGCCGAGACCATCGCCGGCTGCGGCGCCGAGAAGCTCCTCGGCGTCGCCGGCGAGGCCTTCGCCGCCGGCCGCTACGCCACCGACGCCGCCGCCGCGGAGGCGCTGATCCGCGCCGCCGGCGCCACCGTGGTCGTCGCCCCCGCCACCTCCCGGACCTCGCGCGCCCTCCCCGGCGTCGCCCACCGGGTCGGCGGCCAGGTCGACACCCACATCACCGGCGTCGGCCTTGAGGGCGGCCCGGTGGTCTCGCGGTGGTTCTACCGGCAGCGGATGGAGGCCCGGCTGAAGCGGGCCCACCGCCCGTGGATCCTCCTCGTCGACGGCGGCACCCGGCAGCCCTGGCAGCCGGTCCCCGGCACCGCCGCGCTGACCATGGTGGAGGTCGCCGCGCCCGCCACCCGGACCACGGTGATCGGCGTCCGCGCCCCCGCCGGCGCCGGCAACACCATTAAGCCCGACGCCAAGCTCCTCTTCGTGGCCGGCGCCGGCTGGACCAAGAAGCAGGCCGACGGCAAGCCCCACGTCGAGGAGGCCGGCGAGCTGATCCAGGGCTTCCTCGGCAAGGCCGACGCCTCCCTGGGCTCCTCCAAGTCGCTGGTCGATCAGGGCGGCGAGGGCCAGGCGGTGCTGGGCTTCATGAGCCACCTGAACCAGGTCGGCCAGACCGGCTCCACCCCCCGGCACCCGAAGGGCCTCGCCACCTGCTGCCACGGCGAGGAGCCCCACGTCGTCGGCTGGCGCTTCATCAACGAGCGCCGCGCCGTCAACCTCGACGCCAACTGCGGCTGGGCCCGCGGCAAGGCGGACGTGGTCTACGTCGCGGACGCCTTCGCGGTGATGCGGAAGGTGAACGAGCTGCTCGCGAAGTAAGCTCGGGCAACCTTCGGCGGTAACCGGCGGCCGGATCCTTCGGGGTCCGGCCGCTTTCGTTTCGGGAGCCGTCGCGCCCTACCGCACGCACCGGGCGTGCGGGCCGGTCACCGCGAATTCGTCGGGCTCCGTGAATTCAAACACGAGTCCCGCGAACTCGCCGCCGAAGCCCACCCCCCAGCGCGCCGCCGTGGTGTTCGCCATGACCGGCGTGGAGGTCCAGTAGCCCTCCGGGCGTGCAAACGGGAACGCCCTGATGTCGATGGTAGGTTCGGGCCCCCCGGGTGCGATCAGCGTGCTCAATTCGTGCCGATTTCCATCGACTATCGGTTTTCAAGGCCCCCGCCGTACGGGCCGAGGTAGCCTCCGGCGCGATTGGAGGCTTCCATGGTCCGGCAGCAACACCCCCACGGGAACGGCAACTCGTTCCGGTTCGCGACGCTCCCCGCCCTCCTCGCCCTCGGTGTCGCCGTCCTGGGCTGCGGGACGCCGGCGGAGGAGCGAGAGGGGTGCGCGGGGGCGGAGGACTGCGCCGTCGGGGAGGTGTGTGCGGACGGGGCCTGCGTGCCGGAGGGGCCGAAGGGGTGCGAGCCGCCGTGCGGCGGGGCGCAACCGGTGTGCGACGAGGAGCGGGGGTTCTGCAAGGTGTGTACGCCCACCGCCGGGTGCGGGGGGAGCACGCCGTATTGCCTGCCGGCGGCGAACGGGGGCGAGGGGCTGTGCGTGGGTTGCCGGGACGGCGGGGACTGCGCCCCGCCCTCGCTCTGCGATCCGGCGAGCCACGCGTGTGTCGGCTGCACGGAGACGGAGGGGTGCGGGGAGGCCGCGCCGATCTGCGACGGCGGCACCTGTGTCGTCTGCACCGACGCGGAGGGCTGTGGCGGGGAGATGCCGGTCTGCGATCGCTCGGTGGCGGGCGGCGCCTGCGTGGTCTGCACCACCGAGGCCGGGTGTGGGGAGGGGACCGTGTGCGACCCCGCCGTCCCCGGCGGCGCCTGCGTGACCTGCACCGTGGAGGCCGGCTGCGGCGGGGAGACGCCGATCTGCGATACCCGGGTCCCGGGCGGCGCGTGCGTCGAGTGCGTCGGGGACGACCACTGCAACGACGGGCGGCTCTGCGCCGCCGGCCGCTGCGTCAACTGCGACGACGCCGGTCGCGGCTGCGCCCCGCCCACGCCCCACTGCGATGCCACGGCCGAGGGCGGCCGGGGCGCTTGCGTGGGCTGCCGGTCCGACGGCGATTGTCCCGGCAGCATGGGGGTGTGCCACCCGGAGCGGCAAGTCTGCGTCGGCTGCGCCTCCGATCTCGACTGCGGCGGCGCGAAGCCCCGGTGCGATCCCGGGGCCCTCGACGGTTCCGGCGCCTGCGTGGCCTGCCTCGCCCACGCCGACTGCGGCGGAGACACGCCGGTCTGCGACCGGGCGGCCGACGCCGGACTCGGCGCCTGTATCGCCTGCACGGACCAACTCGGCTGCGGCGTCGGGACCTTCTGCGATACCTCCGTGCCGGGCGGGACCTGCGTCACCTGCACGGAGAACCGGGGCTGCTCCGGCGCCACGCCGGTGTGTGACGCCGCGGTCCCGGGCGGCCGCTGTGTCGTCTGTCTCGATGACGGGGACTGCACCGCCAGCACCTCACGGCCGCTCTGCGACCGGACCCGGGGCGACCGCGGCGCCTGCGTGGCCTGCGCCACCGATCACCGGGGCTGCGGCGGCGAGTTTCCCTACTGCTGGACCGGCGGGAACTGGGGCGCGGGCGTCTGCAACCGCTGCATCGCCACGGAGGGCTGCGGCGGCGATACACCGGTCTGCGACCTCTCCGTCGTCGGCGGCGCCTGCCGGACTTGCACGGCGAGCGCCGGTTGTGGCGGAACCACGCCCTATTGCGACACGGCCGTCCCCACCGGCACCTGCAAAAAGTGCCTCGCCGACGGAAGCGGCTGCTACGCCGCCCTTCCCGCCTGCGATCCCGCCGGCGCCGGCGGGTTGGGCGCCTGTGTCCGCTGCGTCTCGAATGCCGATTGCAGCGGCAGCACACGTGTCTGCGACACCGAGACGCACACGTGCATCGGCTGCCTCGCCTCTGCGGACTGCAACTACGGCCAAGGAAAGGTCTGCGATACGGCGACCCGGACCTGCGTCTCCTGCCTGCCCACCGAGGGTTGCGACGAGGAGCGGCCGTACTGCTTCACCCGCCCCGGCCAGACCGAGGCCCGCTGTGTGGAATGCCGGGAGACCGCGGACTGCGACGCCGAGGTCGAAACCTGCGATGGCTCCTACGAGTGTTTCAACTTCGCGACCCAGACCATCCGCCAGGTCCGCCTCTCCCTCGGAACCCGCATTCGGACCGCGACGGTGACCTACCTGAAGCCCGCGGTGGGAACCGAGCCAGCCGGCTTCTTCCTCCAGGGGGAGCAGTTCTTCGAGGCGATCTTCGTGGCCGTCGACCCCTCGACCCTCAACCCGCCGCCGTCGGTGGGCGACCGGGTCTCCTTCGACGTGACCGCGAAGACGACGATCGACTCGATGACCCGGATCACCGCGCTGGCCAACTGGGTGGTCGCGAGCAGCGGCCAATCGACCCAATCGATCTTGCAGGACCTCTCGCTCGACCCCTGGGCGGCGGCCCCCTCCAACGCCTACTACCTCGAGAGCGCCTTGGTCTCCGTCACCGGCCGGCTCGAACCGTTCCTGTCGATCCCGGACGGCTACGTGATCGCGCCGATCGAGACCGCCAACTGGGGTCCCGACCCCCTGGTCCAGCTCCGGCTTCCCCAGGCCCTGCAGGAGTCGATGGACCTGACCGCCGATTGCATGGTGACCCTCGCCGCCGGGCCGATCTGGCGCGTCGGCGCGACCTCGCTGCCCTCGGCCTACGTTCCGACGGACTTCGCGGCCGTAGCCTGCCCTGCCCCGACCCTGGTCTCCGCCGCGG
>JAEZJH010000312.1 GCA_023436385.1 Pseudomonadota bacterium | reverse complement strand
GTGCTGGACCGACGCCTCGAGGCGCGCCCCGGAGAAGGCCGGGTACTCGCGGCAGACGCCGCCGATGCACTTGATCCCGCCCCGCTCCGAGCCGACCACCGCCCGCAGGTTCATCCAGTCGGCCGGCTGGTAGGTGACGATGCCGGCGTAGAACTCGTTCTCCTGGTCCTCGAACTGGGTGTCGTAGCCGAACTCGCCGGTGAGGGACCACCGGCCGTCCTTCTCGACGCCGAGGAGCGTGGTGCCCCGCAGGAAGTCGTCCGCGTCCTCGAGCGTCCGCGACTCGTGGTTCACGGTGAGGTGGAGGGCCCACCCGCTGCCCAGCGACTGCACCCAGTCGGTCTCCCCGTGGGTGATCGTCTTGATGCTGCGCGAGTCCTGGACCTCGTCCCGGTAGCCGCCGCTGGCGAACCAGCGGGACCGCCCGCCGTCGTAGGCCAGCTCGAAGCCGCCGTAGCCGTGCATCGCGTCGACGATCGCCGACTCGGGACCGAACCGCCGGAACAGGCCGTTCACGTAGACGATGAGATCCCCGTCGAGGAACGACTTCGAGATCTTGGCCCGGCCGCCCTGGACGTTCTCGTAGTCGAGGACCTCCATGTCGAGCCGCTCCAGCGTCGGCGGCTGGTTGTAGACCGTGGGGCGGTTGAAGAGGACGGTGTCCATGCTCCCCGCCACGGTCCACTGGTCGAGGTAGATGCCCTCGAGGAGGAGGTTCACCACGCGGAGGTTCACGTCGGCGGTGGCGTAGGCGGCGGTGCCGGAGAAGCTCTTGTCGGCGATCAGGTACTGCGAGATCGCCGCCTCGCCGTAGAGGGAGAGCCAGTCGGCGGCGGGAAGCTCGGCGTAGGCGCCGCCGATCAGGGTGCGGTCGTCCTTCCCCTCCAGCGTCGGCACGCTGGGCTTCAGGAGGACGCCGTACGCGGAGAGATCGGTGGTGCCCAGGTGCACCGTGCCGACCGCGCCGGCGATGGTGTCCTCGGGATCCTCGAGGAACTTCTGGGTGACGCCGTCGAGGTTCGAGATGTTGGTGCGACCGGCGAACGCGTTCCAGGAGACGGTGTCTCCCTCGTACTCGACCTGTCCGCCGCGGAGCGCCTTGTCCACCCCGAGCTCGTCCACCCGCCGGAGCGAGAGGGCGATCCCGCGACCGACCTGCTTGTGGAAGTCGCCCAGCGTCAGCTTGAAGTCGCCGATCTCGTGGGCGATCGAGAGCCGCTCGAGGCGCGCCTCGTTCTTGTAGGCCGAGTCCTCCGGCTTGACGCCGACCTCGGCGTCGGGGAAGTCGGTGAAGAAGTAGACCCCGTCCACCTGGGCCCGGGCGCTCGTCCCCTCCGACTCGCCGGTGAGGTAGAGCTTGGTGTAGCCCAGCGCGTAGTTGTCGTCGGCCTCGTTCGCGTTCCCGTTGTCGCCGCGGTAGTCGAGCACCAGGGTGTCGAGCACCCGGAGGCTCTCTCCGGAGGCGGCGGCGGGCACGAGAAGGAGGGCCAGCATAGGCCCGTATCTCATGGCGCGGCGGCGGTGGCGGGCTTCTCGGCGAGAAGCTGGGCGATTTCCTGCTCGACCTGCTGCTCGGCGCCTTCCCCGAAGCCGGTGTGCTGGAACGCCCGGCGGCCCTGGCGATCGACGATCGCCAGGAACGGGAGCGAGCCCTTCGGATTGTACTTGCCGAGGACCTCCGCCTCCGGGTCGAGGGGCACGGGCACCTTCAGCTTCTTGTCGGCGACGAAGCGCCGCACCTCGGCCACGGTCTTCGGGTCGTCGATGTTGACGGCGACCACCGCGAGGCCCGCGGCGGCGTGCTTGTCGGCCAGCTTCTGCAGGACCGGCAGCTCCTGCTTGCAGGGGCCGCACCAGGTGGCCCAGAAGCTGAGGACCACCACCTTGCCCTGGTAGTCGGAGAGCTTCACCCGCTCGCCGGTCACGGTCCGGAGCGAGAAGTCGGAGGCCTTCGGCCGGGCCTCGTCCGCGATCGCCTGGGTCGAGAACGAAAGCGCGAGGAGGAGCGGCAGGGCACGGACGAGTCCGGTTTTCATGGGCGGCCCTAGAGGTCGAGGTTGGCCTCGATCACCGACCGGAGCAACGTCTCGTTGAAACCGGTGGTGACGAGGAGGATCTCCATGGTGTCGACGTCGACGACCATGTTCAGCGGGGTGAGGGTCTCGTCGTAGTAGTTGCTGAGGACGAAGGGCTGGTCGGTGACCACCGGGAACGGCAGCTTGTAGCGGTCCTTCCACGCCGCCGCCTGGGCTCCGGTGGCGGGGTCGCCGTTGTCGTCCTCGAAGAGCGCCGACACCATCTCCAGCCCGGCGTCCGCGTACTGCTTGTAGAGGGCGACCAGCTTCGGCTGCTCTTCCTTGCAGGCGCCACACCAGCCGGCGGTGGTGGTGATCAGGAGCACGCGGTTGTGCGAGTCCTTGAAGACATCGGCGTCGAGCGAGAAGACGCTGCCGTCCGGATTCTGGAAGGTGAGCGGCGCCAGGATCGAGCCGGCGGTGAGGCCATAGCTCTCGATCGGATAGGAGGTGCGATCGGTCAGTACGCCGGCATTGCCCGCCTCGGAATCCGACGAGCAGGCGGCGAACACCGCGACCAGGGCCAGGGTGACGAGCTTGCGCATCTTGTCTCCTACTCCTTCCGCCGATACGCGAACCAGTTGAGGCACGGCAGGCCGGAGTCCGGGTTCGAGGTGATCGTCGCCCCGTCCTCGGACACGGTCCCCTCGCCGAACTTCTCCCAGTAGCCCTCGGTCGCCAGCGTGCCGTCGAGGAGGTGGCACTCGAGGCCGCCCAGCACGAACAGCTCGACGGCGGCGCCCGCCGGCACGTCGGTGGGGTTGGGGATGGTGAGCGGGTAGCCGACGCCCGGCTCGCCCGGGGTCACCATCTCGCCCTCGGGGAAAAAGGCATACACGCCGTCGAAGTCGCCGGAGCCGGGGATCAGCCCCACCGCGTCGGTGGGGATCCGGCGACCGGCGAAGCACGCGTAGGTTCCGGTCCCGCTCCAGTAGAGCGAGGGCGTCACCTCCAGCGTCAGCCCGTCGTCGAAGACCACCGGCCGCGGCGCGTCCTTGTCACCCTTCGGCGGGAGCGAGACCGCCGGCGTCGCGAACGGCAGCACCGCCGGCTCCTCGAGCCGGATCACCGGGTCGTCGCCCTGGATGTCGAGCGGCCGGTAGTAGGTGGCCCGGCCGGTCCGGGGCTCCCAGATCCGTACCGCGGCTCGCTTCAGGCAGTGGATGTCCGACCGCAGCTCGATGGTAAAGACGCCGTCGGCGTTCACGTCCACCGGGGCGAGACAGGAGAAGATCGAGTCGGCGGCGACGATGCACGCCTGGGCCTTGGCCTTGGCGAGCGGCGCGCCGCCCGGGGCCGCGACCCAGCCGCGGATCGCCGAGACCCACCCGTTCTCCGCGGCGCAGGCGGAGTCCCGGGGCGTCGAGTTGACCGGCGCGCCGAAGGAGGCGGGCAGCTCCGGCGTCCAGCCGGTGAGCGGCCCGTCCTCGAGCGGAACGGTGGTGCAGACGTCCTCGTCGCCGCCGCCGCCGCCGGTGCCACCCGAACCACCGGAGCCACCGGCGCCGCCCGTACCGCCGGTGCCGGCGGATCCGTCCGGATCGCTCTCCCCGCCGGAGCAGGCGACGAACAGGGCGGCGGCCCCGAGAACTGCCAGGAAGAGCGACCGATTCATCACTTCTCCGTGATCGTGAGCGTGTACGGCGCGCTCGCGTGCTTGAACCCGACCACGCCGACGAGCGCCGGGCCGGTAAATTCGAAGACCTCTTCGCCGGTTTCGCCGGTGGAGCCGGCGATCTGTCCGTCGAAGCGAGCCGGCTCGTTGGTCACCGGATCCCAGACGTAGATGTCGAGGTCGCCCACCTCGCCGTCGAAGGCGAGCCGCGCCTCCCAGGTGCCCGCGAGCCCGACGCTGTAGAAGTCGGGGTAGTCGCGGCAGATGCCGCCGGAGAAGGTGCCGGCGCCGATCGGGGTGGCGTCCGCCGGCTCGTCGTTCGGCTCGGTGGCCTCCTCATCGCCCGCCCCGCACTTGTTCCGGAAGAGCACCTTGCCCGGCGCGCTCCAGTCGCGCTCGGGGTTGTCGGCGATCTTGTAGAGATCGAGGTACTGGTCGGTCCGGTTGCCGCTGGCGATGATCTTCATGTCCCGGGTGCGGATCACCCAGACCGCCGGGAAGGCCAGGATCATCGAGGAGTTCTGGACGTAGGCCTCCTCGGGCGCGGTCTCGAGGTCGCCGACGACGATGCCGGGGATGCGACCGGTGCTGATGATCCGGTCCATGTGCTTGTAGCCGTCCGCGGTGGAGATCGGCTCGCCCTGGGTGTCCTGGGCCATGATGTAGAGGATCTGGGAGTTGTGCTCCTCCTCCAGCGTGTCGGCGGTGATGTACGGCTTGATATCCGACGACTGCCCGGAGAGCATCTGCGCGTAGCGGGTGCAGGGCTGGCACCAGGCGGCGCTGGTGATCACCACCAGGGTGTCGAGGTGCTGCCACTCCTTGTCGCAGTACACGTCCCGGAAATCGAAGACGAACTCGCTGCCGTCCGGCCGCTTCGCGGGCCAGGAGAGCGGCGGCATGGTGCGTCCGAAGACGATGTCGTCCGCGAAGCGCGGGTAGAGGCAACGGGTCCGCGCCTCCAGGGAAGCGTGGAACTGCTTCAGCTGCGCCGTGAACGACACCGGCCCGCCCACCAGCACCGTCGCCAGGCCCGTCGCCGGATCCACCGTGGCGATCTCCGGGTCGCTCGACGCGAAGGTGACGCCCTTGGTCAGCCGATCCTCGGAGCCGTCCTTGCGGGTGCCGATCACCCGGAGCTGCACGGTGGTGCCCACCGTGAACTCGGCGTCCGCGACCAGCGCGATCCCGGTGAGCGGAGACTCTTCTTCCTCGCCGCAGGCCATCAGCAGGGAGGCCAACACGGCCCCAACCAGCACGATCCGCTTCATCGCCGTTCCTTCCGGGCCGTCGCCGGCCCGAAGACTTCAAACCGTGGTTCGCCGCCCCAAATGCCCTCGATCGCCTGCCAGGATATCGATGGGTCCACCCGATCCGGAAGACACCCGGTCGCGGCGAGCGGTCCCGTGCGCTTGTTGCACACCACGCAACGCGGCATGCACCACGGCGTCCGGGACCCGGATCCCTAGTTGACCTGCGTGCAGGTGTAGTCCTCGCCGGCCTGGGTGCACGCGTAGCCGTCCTGGCAGACGCCGAGGCCGCCGCCGGGGCTGCACGCCGAACCGGGCGCGAGCGTCGGGGGCACCTTGGTGTCCCGCTTCTCCCAAGTGCTCACCTGCTCGTTGACGTCGAGGAAGGCCAGCTCGACCGCGCCGATCTCCTCGGCCTCCTGGGAGCCGAACGCGAACTCGCCCACCACCTCGAAGGTGCCGTTGTCGCCGTAGGTAACCCGGAGGAGTTGGTACTGCGGATCGGCGAAGGCGAGGATGATCGGATCCTCGACCAGCGGAGCGCCGCCCGGCGCGTAGACCTTGAGGCCGTAGGCGACGAGCGGAGCGTCGGGGCTCTGGCCGGAGACCACCACGCCGACCGACTTGGTGGTGGGGTTCGAGTAGGCGTCGAAGGTCTCGATCACCGGCGCCCGGGGCGTCTCGACCTTCGACACGGTCAGCGTGAACGGCCGCGACTGCTTGACGTTCATGCTGTCGACGACCACGAAGACCACCTCGCCGGCCTTCCGGTCGAGGAGGGTGAGCTCGGCCTCGGGGGTGAAGAAGTCGTTGTTGCAGCGCAGCTCGGTGAAGCCGTCGTCGCAATCGGAGAGGGCGTAGAGCACCGTATCGAAATCGCTGCCGACGGTGGTGAAGTGGTAGTGCCCATCCTCGGGGAAGGTGTAGCGGACCACCACGTCGTTGCCGACCGTGTCCTCGGGGGTACAGCTGCCCTCGAAGTTGCCCACGGTATCGGTCCGATCGTTCAGGACCATCTCGGTCGAGGCCATCTCGACCACCCGGGCACCTCGACAGAGGGCCGGGGTCGAGCCGCCGGACCCGCCGTCGTTGTTCTCTTCGGTTCCGTCTCCGTCGCAGGCGAACAGCGTCGCCGCAAAAGTGGAGGCGAGCATCAGACGCGAGATCCGCATGGGTCCACCGCCCTCAAAGGGAGGGCGGAAGCGTAGCGGATCGCCCGGTGGGAGAAAAGCCGGCCCAGCAACCACTTGTAACATTTAGCCTTGACTGGAGCGCCTCTGCTCGGTCCTCCCTCCCGCCGATCCGGATGGTCCAAGACGGGACACACCGCGGGGCGATGCCCCGGATGCCCTCGGAGCGGTCTATCCCTCCCGCCGCAGCCCGTACTTCGCCAGCCGATCGATTAGCGAGGTGCGGCTCATCCCCAGGCGCCGGGCGGCCTCGGTCTGGTTGCCCCGGGTCTCCGCCAGGGCCCGGGAGATCAGGTTTCGCTCCAGCGCCTCGAGCTGCTCCTTCAGGGTCGGCGAGCCGTCGGCCGGAGGCGCGAGGTTGGATTCGTCCTCCTCCCGGGCGGCGGCCGGCGCCGGCTCCCCGGCCAGCGGCAGCTCCCCATCGATGGTGCCTCCGTTCGAGAGCGCCACCAGGCGGGCCACCGCGTTCTCGAGCTGCCGGACGTTCCCCGGCCACTCCCGCCGCCCCAGCTCCTCGACCAGCGCCGGCGAGAGGCGGGCGTCGGCCAGGCCGAAGCGCCGGGCGTACCGCCGGGTGAACTCGGCGGCGAGGGCGGGGATGTCCTCCGGATGCTCCCGGAGCGGCGGGACCCGGAGCTCGATCACCGCCAGCCGGTAGTAGAGATCCTCGCGGACTCGGCCCGCCTGCACCTCCGCCGGGAGATCGCGGTTGGTGCAGGCCACCACCCGGACGTCGACGCGCTCGACCCGGCCCGCCCCCACCGGCTGGATCTCGCCCTCCTGCAGGGCCCGGAGGAGCGCCGCCTGTGCGGAGGCCGGCAGCTCCCCCACCTCGTCGAGGACCAGCGTCCCGCCGTCGGCCTGGGCGAAGAAGCCGCGGCGCGCCTGGTTCGCGCCGGTGAAGGCGCCGCGGGTGTGTCCGAACAGCTCCGCCTCGGCCAGCTCCTCGGGGATCGCCGCGCAGTTGAAGCGCACCAGCGGGCCCGCCGCCCGCCGGCTCCCGGCGTGAAGCAGCGAGGCGACCAGCTCCTTGCCGGTGCCGGTCTCGCCCCGGACCAGCACGGTGATGTCGCGGGGCGCGATCCGCGTCACCGTGTCGAGCAGCCGCCGCATCGCCGGCGAGTCGCCGACCACGCCGTGGCCGAGGGCCTTCTCCGCGGCGAGGCGCCGGTTCTCGAGCCGGAGGCCCCGGGTCTCGAGGGCCCGGTCCAGCGTCGCCCCCATCTCGTCGATGTCGAAGGGCTTGGTGACGTAGTCCTGGGCGCCGTCCTTCATCGCCCGGACGGCGATCCGCTCCGAGCCCTGGGCGGTGAGGACGATCACCGGGAGGAGCGCGTCCCGCTCGCGGATTGCCCGGAGCAGCTCCAGCCCGTCCATCCCCGGCATCGCGAAGTCGGTGACCACCGCGTCCACGTTGTCGAGGTTCCGGAGCGCCTCCTCGCCGGACCGGGCGAGGACCGGCTCGAGGCCCCGGGAGCGGGCCAGCTCCTTGAGCGCGTAGAGCATCGCCGGCTCGTCATCGACCAACAGCACGCGGGGCATCGACCCCTCCTTTCGCCCGGCGGGGCAGGGTTCCCGTCGCGGTGGTCCCCGTGCCCGGTTCGCTCGCGTATTCGAGGGTCCCGCCGTGCTGCACGAAGGCCCGGCGGGCGAGGAGGACGCCCAGGCCGTTGCCGTCGTCGCGGGTGGTGAAGAACGCCGTCCCCAGCCGCTCGAGGACGTGGGCGGGCATCCCCGCGCCCTCGTCCCGCACCGCCACCACCGCGGCGCCGTCGCGCTCGGACAGGGAGACGCGGATCGCCCCGCCGGACGAGGAGGCCTCGAGGGCGTTGGCCACCAGGTTGAGGATCGCCTCCTTGATCCGCCGCGGATCGATCGCGGCCTCCACCGCGCCCTCCCGCGCCAGCGTCACCCCCGCCTCCGCGGCCCGGGCCTCGAGCACGTCGAGGACGTCGTCGACCAGCGCCTCGAGGCGCGTGCTCTCGACCTTCACCGCCTCCAGGGGCTTCGCGAAGGTGAGGTACTCCTGGAGGATGTCGCCCATCCTCCCGACCTCCGCCTCCACCACCCCCAGCCGCTCCCGCACCTCGTCGAGCGAGTGGGAGCGGGCGGAGAGCTGCACCAGGGCCTTGATCGCGCCGAGCGGGTTCTTCAACTCGTGGGAGAGCCGGGAGCTGAGGAGCTCCAGCTCCCGGGTCCGGGAGAGGGCGTCGGTAGCCATCCGCTCCCGGGTCCGGAGGAGCTCCCGGGCCGAGGCGATCAGGTGGCCGGCCAGCGCCGCCACGTGATCCATCACCGCCGCCAGGCTCACCACGATCAGCACGAAGGTGAAGATCCCCGCCAGCGGCTCGGGCACGGGCGGCCCCACCAGCGGGCCCACGAACGGCGCGGCCAGGACCACCACCGCGGTGAGGGCGAGGCCGAGCTTCGCCTGCCGGGTCCAGCCCGAGGTCGCCCCGAGGATGAGGACGAAGATCGGGGTGACCAACAGCGGGCTCCGGAGCCCGCCGGTGACCACGGCCCCGATCAAGAGGAGCGCCACGCAGGCGGTGAGCAGGCCCTCGCGCGGGCGGGAGCCGCCGGAGGTCGACAGCCAGACCAGGATCCCGGCGAAGGCGACCACCAGGCCCGCCAGGAAGAACACCCGCCAGGTCGGATAGCCGGCCATCCCCAGGCAGCCGGCGAACACCGCCACCAGCACCAGGTAGATCCGGAGCACCAGGGGCCGGCCACGGAGCCAGCGGGTGTTCGCGACATCGAGCTGCTGCCGCGGAAACAGGATGGCGGGGTCCGCTTTCATTTCGAGGGGGAGGTCTGCACGAACCACGCCACCCCCGGAGTCTTCCGACATGGGCCCTCCATAGCCCGGTCCGGACCCGGCCTCAACGCCGGAAACCCGCCCCGCCGCCGTCCCTTTCCCGACGCCTGTCGGAGATCCGGACGGGCTTCCCGACAGGTTGGCGTCGTCCCCGCGCCCAGTTGCATGCCGTGCGGGCTGGTACGGGCGATGCAAACACGCGCCGGCAAACGAGACAGCGGGGAGAGACGCCGATGAACGGAAACCAGGAAACGCCCGCCGGGAGCTCGAGCCACCGGCCACGGGGCCGCACGCTGCTTCCGCTGCTGGCCGGGCTGACGCTGGCGGGCTGTGCCGGGAAGCCGCCGCCGGCCGCGCCGCGCCCACAGGCGGTCCGGGTGGCGGAGGTGACGGAGGGCGACGGCTCTCGGGTCCTCCGGCTCGGCGGAACCCTCGAGGCGCGGCGCTCGGTGGCCCCGAGCTTCTCGGTGCCGGGCACCGTCGAGCAGGTGTTCGTCGAGGTCGGCGACCGGGTGAAGAAGGGCCAGCCCCTCGCCTCCCTGGGGAAGGCCTCCTTCGCCGACGCCCTCGCCATCGCCAGCGCCAAGGCCCGGCAGGCCGAGGACGCGGAGCGGCGGCTGGCGCCGATGCGGGCCAACGAGACGCTCCCCGAGGTGAAGATGGTCGAGGTGGAGACCGGCCTCGAGGCGGCCCGGGCGTCGGTGTCGCTGGCCCGGAAGAACCTCGCCGACGCGGTGCTCCGGGCGCCGGTGGACGGGGTCATCGCCCGACGGATCGCCGAGCCCGGGCTGGCGGCGCTGCCCGGGACGCCGATGTTCACCCTGGTCCAGACCGAGGAGCTCTTCGCCACAGCGCAGGTCCCGGAGAAGCAGGTGGCCCGGGTCCGGGTGGGCGATTCGGCCCGGGTCCGGATCCCCGCCCTCGATCGCACCGTCGACGGCACGATCACCGAGCTGGGCGTGATCGCCGACCCGCTCACCCGGTCCTACGCGGTCAAGGTGGCGCTTCCGAACCCCGGCGATCTGCGGGTGGGGATGGTCGCCGAGCTGCGGCTGGGCGTGGCCGGCGACGCCCACGTCCCGGCGGTGCCGCAGGCGGCGGTCCGGATCGACGAGGCGGGCCGGCCCTTCGTCTTCGTGGTCACGAAGGAGAACACGCTGGTCCGGCGGCCGGTGACGGTCGACGGCTTCGCCGGCGAGGCGGTGGGCCTTTCGGCCGGCGTCGCCGCCGGCGAGCGGGTGGTGGTCTCCGGCACCGCGATGCTGGCGGAGGGGATGACGGTGCGGGTGGTCGAGGAGGCGACGCCGGTGGCCGCCGACGGGAGCCGGCCGTGAAGCACGACGGTTGGATCGAGGAGGCGATGAGCGGCTGGCGAATCGTCGCCGCTTTCACCGCGGTGCTCCTGGCGATCGGGATCCACGCCTTCTTCACCATGCCGCGGCAGGAGTTCCCGACCTTCACCATCCGCCAGGGGATCGTCGTCGGCGTCATGCCCAACGCCACCGCCCGGGAGGTCGAGGAGCGGCTGGCCCGGCCGGTGGAGGAGTTCCTCTTCGCCTACCAGCAGGTGGACAAGGCCGGCACCTACTCCGTCTCCCGGGACGGGCAGCTGGTGGTCTACGTGGAGCTGCTCCCGGAGATCGACTCCGTCGAGGCGGCGGACTTCTGGGCCAAGCTCCGCCACGGGCTCAACGAGCTGAAGGCCCAGCGGCTCCCGGCGGAGGTGGTGGGGCTGGTCGCCAACGACGACTTCGGCGACACCAGCGCCCTCATCTTCACCGTGGTCGCCGAGGGCCGGAGCCCCCGGGAGCTGGAGAAGTACGTCGAGCGGCTCGAGTCGAACCTCCGCAAGCTCGACGCCACCTCGAAGCTGCGCCGCCACGGGGTCCAGCGCGAGACCCTCCGGGTCACCATCTCCCGGGAGCGCCTTGCCGCCTACGGCGTGCGGCCGGCCACCGTCTTCGCCTCGCTCCAGGGGATGGGCGGCTTCCCCCTGCCCGCCCGCCTCGACGGCGACGAATACGAGCTGCCGATCCACGTCGGCCGGACGCTGCGCTCCGAGGCGGAGCTGGGCGACACCGTGCTCCTGGCGCTCCCGAACGGCGAGCTGTTGCACCTCGCCGACGTGGCGGAGCTCCGCCGGGAGTACGGCCACGACGACTCCTTCGTCCGCTACAACGGCGCCACCGCCGCGGTGCTCTCCGTGGAGATGCAGGCGGGGAACGACATCACCCACTTCGGCGACCAGGTGGACGAGGCGCTGGCGGCGACGCTGGCGACGCTCCCGCCCGACGTGACCATCGCCCGGATCGCCGATCAGCCGGAGGTGGTGCGGGCCTCGGTGGGCAACTTCCTCCGGGAGTTCGGCCTCTCGATCGCCGCGGTGATCCTGGTGACGCTGCTCCTCCTCCCCCTGCGCGTGGCGGCGGTGGCGGCGATCTCCATCCCGCTCTGCGTGACCATCACCCTGGGGATCCTCCGGGCCCTGGGGATCGAGCTGGAGACGGTGTCGCTGGCGGCGCTGGTGGTGGTGCTGGGGATGGTGGTCGACAACGCCATCGTGATCATCGACGACCACGTCGAGCGTCTCGATCACGGCGTCGATCCGTGGACCGCGGCACGGCAGAGCGCCAGCGAACTCCTGAAGCCGGTGTTCGTGGCCACCCTGGCGATCGTCGTCGCCTACATCCCGATCCCGCTGATGGTCGGCGGCGTGCCCGGGGACTTCCTCTCCAGCCTCCCGGTCACCGTGGCCGCCGCGCTGTTCACCAGCCTGCTGGTCGCCGCGCTGCTCGTGCCGATCCTCAATGCCCGGCTGATCCGGCGGGGGCTCGCCCGGCCGGAGGGGAAGGTGACGCTCCTCGATCGGATCCAGCGGGCGTTCGACCGGGCGATCGAGGGGGCCTTCCGGCATCCGGCGTGGGTGATCGCCGCCGGCATCGCCTCCGTGATCCTCGCCGGCGTGTTCGCGATGCTTCTCCCCCAGCAGATGTTCCCCAAGGTCGAACGGGACCAGTTCGCGGTGGAGGTGTATCTGCCCAGCGGCAAGAGCCTCGGCCAGACCGACGCGCTGATCCGGAAGCTGGAGCAGGAGCTGCTCGCCGACGAGCGGGTGGTCGACGTCACCGCCTTCGTCGGCCAGTCCTCGCCGCGGTTCCACACGGTCTACGCGCCCAACTTCCCGTCGCGGCACTTCGGCCAGCTCCTCGTCAACACCACCGGCGAGGAGGAGACCCTGGCGGTCCTCCGGGACTTCAACGCCCGGTACGCGGGCGAGGTCACCGACGGCTGGGTCCGCTGGAAGCAGCTCGACTTCCAGCCGGGGGCGCCGATCGAGATCCGCGTCTCGGGAGAGGATCCGGTGGAGCTGCGGCAGGTAGCGGCGCGGATCGAGGAACGCGCCCGGGCGATCCCCGGGACCACCTGGGTCCGGAACGACTGGGAGGAGGCGCTGCCGTCGATCGAGGTCACGCCCGACGCCGAGGCGGCGGCGCGGCTCGGGGTGC
>JAEZJH010000259.1 GCA_023436385.1 Pseudomonadota bacterium | reverse complement strand
GTCCGGGCCTGTCCCAGCCGCCGGCCGAGGACCTCCACCACCCGGTCCTCGAGCCGCAGCATCCGCTGGGCGTAGAGGTACCCGCCGCTCCGGACCAGCGGCTTGAACTCGCCGTTGCCGCCGATCGCCTCGGACCCCGGTCCTCCGCCGAGGGCGGTCTCGACCAACTGCAGGGCGGCCTCGACGTCGGCGGTCCGCGCCCCCAGGGCGGCGAGCCGCTCCGCGAACCGGGCGGGAGCGAGGGAGACCCGGGTGCTCCCGTCGGCCCGGGCCGCCAGCACCGCCAGGGCGAGGAGCGCCAACGACCGCTGCCCCTCGGGATCGAGGGACGGCGCGCACCGGGCGAGTTCCCAGGCGAGCTGCAGGGCCTCGGCACCGCCCTCCCGGGACCGGGCCGCCTCGACGATCCGCGGCGGCAGGGCCGGGAGGCCCGGTGCCGGCTCGACGTGACGGTCCCGGTCGGCCAGGAACCGCTCCCGGGCCGCGCCCAGGGGAGAGAGGGGAATCCCGCCGTTCACGCCACACCTCCCGGTCCCAGGTCCCGGCGACCGACCAGCTCCGCCTCCCAGCCGGCGACGGTGGCGAACGAGGGGCGGAAGAAGTACCGCCCTTCGCCGCCACCGAGGCCCCGGAGGAAGAGGTAGAGGAGCCCGCCGAACCGGGCCTCGAACTGGTCGGCGGTGCGGATCCCCAGGTGCTTCACGATCGCCAGGGAGTAGAGCCGCGCCTGCACCTCGTAGCGCTCCCGCACCCGCGCCGCGAGGGCGTCGGCATGGTAGGCGGCGAGGAGATCGCTCTTCCAGTCGGCGAAATAGACCCGGCCCTCGTGCTCGAAGACCAGGTCGATGAAGCCCTTCACGAAGCCCCGGTGGACCTCGACCGGACCGAACGCCACCTCGGGCCGGGAGAGGAGCGGATGCCCCTCCTCCGGGATCGGGTAGAGGAACTCCAGCTCCCGCCGGACCCTCCGGGCGCCGATCACCGGCGGGAGGTCCGGCCCCAGGGACGAGGCGAGCGCCTCGTGGACGATCGCCGCCGCCCGGGGGAGCAGCCGCTCCGCGATCCCGTGGCGCCGGGCGATCCGCCGGAGCAGGCGATCGATCGCCGGGATCGCCGCCCAGGCCTCCGGTGCCGGTTCCTCCCGCACGGTGTCGAGGGGCACCGCCTCGAGGAGCTCGTGGAGGAAGTTGCCGGTGCCGGTACCGCCGGGCAGATCGTCGGCCGGCGCCACCACCACCGCCTCCTCGTCCCGATCCAGCTCCGCCGTCTCGTCTCCGCGGACCGGCAGGTGAGAGCGGCCGGCGAGGCGGCTGTAGGAGGTGATCAGGAGGCCCGCCCGCTCCTTCTTGAGCCGGGCGTAGGCGTCGTCCCGGGGCTCCTCGAGGAGCTCCGGCCGTGGGGAAAACCCGGCGAGCGCCCGGGCCCGGATCTCCTCGTCGTCGCCCGGCGGGACCTCGTCCCGGACGATCTCCCGCCGGAAGAGGAGCCCGGTGGCGCCCGCCAGATCGTCGGCTTGGACCAGGGCCTCGAGCCGATCGTTCACGGCGCGGTAGCAGCCGTCGACCTTGGTCCCGGCGCCCTCCCCTCCGTCCTCCGTAAGGTGCGGCACGTAGGGCAGGTAGAGCCGGGCCTTCGCCCGGGTGAGCCCGACGTAGAGGAGGCGCTGATCCTCCTCCTCGCTCTCGCGCGCCGCGATCGCCGCCACCTCCTCCGGCGGCGAGCCGATCCACGCGGCCCGGCCCGCCTCGTCGTGGAAGACGTGGGGCGAGGAGGCGCGCGGGGCCTTGAAGCCGCCGGCGAGGAACACCACCGGCGCCTCGAGCCCCTTCGACTTGTGCAGGGTCATGATCTGCACCGCGTCGCGCTCGCCCTCGAGCCGCTGCACGTTGCCGCTCTCGCCGGGCGGCAGGGCCCGATCCTCGGTCCAGGAGCGGAAGGTGGCGACCAGCTCCGCGATCGTCGGCCGCCGCCGGGCCACCTCCTCGAGGAGCAGCTCCACGAGGTGGCCGTAGTTGGTGAGCGCCCGTTCGTTCCCGGCGAGGAGGGTCCTCCGGAGGAGGCCGCTCCGGTCGAGGATCGCCGCGAAGAGCGGCTCGAACTTCCGCTCCTCCGCCAGCGCGCGCCAGGTGTCGAGGGTGGCCACCAGGGGATCGTCGGCGCCCAGATCCCGGGTGGCGGGAAGGTCCTCGAGGGAGAGGCCGAACAACGGCGTGAGCCAGGCCCGGGCCCGGGCGGAGCGATCGTCGGGCGCGGCCAGGGCGGCGAGGACGTCGAGGAGATGCCCGGCCTCCTCCGTCTGGAACAGGCCGTCCTGCTTGAAGAAGGCGTGGGGGATCCCTGCTTCCCGGAGCAGCGCCCCCACCTCCCGGCCCTCGTCGACGCTCCGGGTGAGGACGAAGACGTCCCGGGCCCGGAGCGGCCGGGGTCCCTCGCCGTCGTCGAACCGGAGTCCCGCCGCCGGGTCGAGGATGACGCGAAGCTCCCGGGCGATCCGCGCGGCCAGGGGCGGCAGGAGGGCCCCGCGCGAGGCCCCGGCCCTCGCCGGCCGGAGTTCGAAGAGGCACACGGGCGGCGCCGCGGTCCCATCGGCCTCGACCAGCCGGCGCTGCTGGTTGCCGCAGGAGACCGGGTGGTCGTAGCGGATCGCCCCGGTGAAGAAGGGCGCCTCCGCCGCCTGATCGAGGATGCGGTTGTACGCCTGGATCACCGCGGCGGTGGAGCGGTAGTTCTGCCCGATCCGGACCAGGGCCGCGCCCGCCGCCAGCATCGTCTTCCGGGCCTCGAGGTACGCCTGCACGTCGGCGCCCCGGAAGCCGTAGATCGCCTGCTTGGGATCGCCGATCACCAGGAGCGAGGTCTCCGGCCCCTCGAAGAAGACCCGCCGGAAGATCTCCCACTGGAGCTCGTCGGTGTCCTGGAACTCGTCCACCAGCGCGTAGCGGTACCGACCGCGGAGGAGCCGGGTCAGCTCCTCGCCCCCGGGGCCACGGAGGGCGTCGCGGAGGAGCCCGAGCATATCGTCGAAGTCGACGAGGCCGGCCTCCCGCTTCCGCCGCGCGACCCGCTCGACCACCGGCGGCAAGAACACCGACACCGCCGCCGCGGCGAGGGGAACCACCGCCTCCTCGAGCCGATCGAGGGCCGTCAGCACCCGCGCCGCCGCCGGACCGCCGACCTTCGCCGTGGACTCCCGGAGGTTCGCGAGCACCGTCTTCCCGCTGCTCTTCTGAAAGAGCCCCTGGGCGGCGAGGAGGCGGGCTCCCGGATCGCCCGCGGCGAGGGCGGCGTTCACCGCGTCGGCCACCTTCTCCCAGCGGCCCCCTAGGGTGCGCCGGTCGCGGCCGTTGGCGCAGGCGGCCTCGAGGGCGTCGCGGGCCCCGAGGGGGAAGCCGGCGAGGGCCTCGTCGAGGAGCGCCGGTTCGTAGCGCGGGAGGAGCCGACCCCGCTCGCGCGCGCAATCGTGAAGGAGCTTCTCGAGATCCTCGACGGACTTCTCCGCGAGCCAGGCGGCGAGGAGCGCCTTGGTCGCGGGCTCCTTCGCGAGCTGGCTCCGGAGGACGTCCCGGAACGCGGCGGCGAAGGCGGCGGCGCCGTCCACCAGGGACTCGCCGAACAACCGGCCGGTGGCGAAGGCCTGCTCCCCCAGGACCCGCTGGCAGAACCCGTGGATGGTGGAGATGGTGGCGGTGTCGAAGTCGAGGAGCGCCTTCTCGAGCTTGGCCCGGGCGGCGTCGTCGAGGAGCCAGCAGGCCTCGTCCGGTACCTCCGCGGGCGCGCCCTGGTCCGGCTCGAGGCGGAGGAGCTTCTCGAGGAGCTTCCGCACCCGGGCCTTCAGCTCGGCGGTGGCCTTCTCGGTGAAGGTCACCACCAGCAGCGAGCCGATGTCGACGCCGGCGCCGAGGAGCAGCTCCCCCACCAGGTGTTCGAGCGTGTAGGTCTTCCCGGTGCCGGCCGACGCCTCGATCACCGCGTGGCCGCGGAGGGGGATCTCGGCGAGGACCGCCGGCTTCTGGTAGCGCACCAGCCTCATGCCTTCCGCCCCCCGGAGTCCGGCAGGGAGACCAGCCGGAAGTAGAGCCCGAACCGCCGCTCGAACAGCTCCCGGGCCTCGGCCTCGTCGGGAACCCGGAAGCGCTCCGGTTCGGAGACCGGGCCGTAGCGGGAGGCGTGCGAGGGCTCGCCCTTCAGATCGTCGATCGCCTCCGCCAGCCCGACGCCCCGCCGCGCCATCCAGAACCCGAGCTCGCAGGGCAGGAAGTAGGCGTGGACCCGCCCGAGGAGATCCGCCACCCGCGCGGCCAGCCACTCCCGCGCCTCGTCCGCCGGAAGCGGCGCGAACGAGAACGAGGAGAGCGAGGCCCCGTCCTGCCCGTTGAGTACCAGCGCCTGGTGGCCGCCTCCGCCGCTCCCCGCCGCGGAGAGGGCCACGTGATCGAGAAAGCCCCGGAGCGACTCCCGAACCCGCCGCACCGCCTCCCAGTCCTTGGTGCGCCGGGCGCCCCGGCGGACCAGGGTGAGCGACGCCTCGCCGAGGATCGGCTCGGTGCGTCCCACCAGCTCCACGCGCGTCGGCCCGCCGGGCAACTCGACGTCGAGGAGAATCGGGTCCTCCAGACGATCGGAGCGGGCGTGCTCGTCGCCGGGACCGAAGCGAATCACCCGGGGCGGGGCAGCGCTGGGGTCGAACGCCCGCAGCCCCTCGGCCCAGTGGACCAGGGAGGCGTCGAGCTC
>JAEZJH010000253.1 GCA_023436385.1 Pseudomonadota bacterium | reverse complement strand
GCCTGGGCCTGGGCGGCCTCGGCACCAAGGGCGGCGGCGGCAAGGGCTACGGCTTCAACCTCGGCGGCGGCAAGCACTCCTCGACCCGGATCATCCCCGGAAAGACCACGGTCGTCGGCGGCCTCTCCAAGGACGTGATCGGCAAGGTCATCCGGAAGCACTGGAACGAGATCAAGTACTGCTACGAGAAGGAGCTCCAGAAGGACCCGAACCTCGAGGGTAAGGTGGCGATGATGTTCGTCATCGACGGCACCGGCCGGATCTCCGAGGTCTCCGTCCAGCAGGACACCACGGGCAACGCCCAGGTCGCCTCCTGCATGTCGATGCGGATCAAGCGGTGGGTCTTCCCCGAGCCCCAGGGCGGTGGCCAGGTGGTCGTGACCTACCCGTGGATCTTCCGCGCGGCCGGCGGCGAAGAGGAGTAGCAGGCGGCGCCATCTCGAGCATCCTTTCCAGGACTCCGTACGTTCCGGCATCCGAAAGAACCGAGACTCACACCATGAAGATCTCCCGCATCCTTGCTGGCCTCATCCTCGCGGTCGCCGCCGTCGCTCCGGCGGCGGCCGACGCCGCCACGCCGCTCGCCGGCATCCCGACGGAGATCCGCCGCGGTCTGTACACGGAGATGGATCTCGGCACGTTCTTCACGTTGGGTGGTGAGAACAAGAGCCCGTCCGATCCCCAGCCGTACGTCTCGCTGGGGGCCGGCTACGACATCTTCGCCGGTCAGAAGCACTTCGTCTCCCTCGGCCTGGCCTTCTCGATGGGCACCTCCGCCGGCGGCTGCTACGGCACCGCGATGGAAGGCAAGTACTGCGTCGGCAGCGGCTTCGACCCGATCGAAACGAACGAGAAGCTGAAGCTCTCCGACAACTGGTCGCTGACCACCGTCGAGGGCACCGCGCTCTACGGGGTCTTCGTCGGCGAGCGGCTGATGCTCACCTTCCGGCTCCTCGGCGGCGTCGGCTTCGTCCAGCCCGACGCCTTCGAGGAGAACGGCAAGGTTCGCGAGGGCGCGTTGCCGCTGGTCGGCGGCGGTGCCGGTCTCGAGTGGGCGACGCAGTTCGACCACTTCTCGCTGGGCATCGACGGGGCCTTCAAGTTCATCGTCGGGCCGAACGTGCCCGGCATCGCCATCGCTCCCCGCGTGAAGTACACCTTCTAGTCGGGTCGCGAAGGCAGGCAAACGGGGCGGGCACTGGCGTGCTCGCCCCTTTGCCGTTCCTGGGCCCGGAGGGCCGGGTCGTCCGCGTTCGCCGGGTGCTGCCCCGGGGCGATCGCCGCCCGCAGCCGGGGAACAGCGCTCCTGGTCGGTAGAGACACGAACGCCCGCCGGGGGAGCGGGCGGGCGCGGTGGGAACGGGGAGGGGAGGCCGCGCTTCCGATCGGCAGAGACACGAACGCCCGCCGCGCGGGAGCGGGCGGGCGTCGTGGGTACGGGGAAGGGCGGCCGCGCTACGGGTTGGCGGCGGCGCGCTTCCGATCGCGCTCGGTCTTGTAGCGGACCGTGGGATCGAGGTCCCGCTTCCGGATGCGGATGCTCTTCGGCGTGACCTCGACTAGCTCGTCCTCGGCGATCCACTCGAGGGCCTTCTCCAGGCCCATCTCCCGGGGCGGGGTGAGGATCACGTTTTCGTCGCGGCCGGCGGCCCGGATGTTGGTGAGCTTCTTCTCCCGGCAGATGTTGACCTCGATGTCGTTCGGGTGCGAGTGCTCCCCGACCACCATGCCGTTGTAGACCGGGACGCCCGCGCCGTAGAACAGCGTGCCGCGCTCCTGCACGTAGAAGAGCGCGTAGGCCACGGTCTCGCCCTCGCGGTCGGCGATGATCGAACCCGAGGTCCGCTTCGGGATGTTGCCCGCCCAGGGCTCCCAGCCGTCGAACTGGCTGGAGAGAATCCCCTCGCCACGGGTGACGGTGAGGAACTCGTTCCGGAAGCCGATCAGGCCCCGGGCCGGGACCCGGAACTGCAGGCGGGTGCGGGCCGAGCCCAGCTGCCGCATGTCGGTCATCCGGCCCTTGCGTGGCCCGAGGCGCTCCGTCACCCCGCCCACCGCCCAGTCCGGGACGTCGGCGACCAGGAGCTCCATCGGCTCGTGGAGGACGCCGTCGATGGTCTTGGTGAGGGGGGTGGGGTTCGACGCGGTTAGCTCGTAGCCCTCGCGCCGCATTGTCTCGATGATCACCGCGAGCTGGAGCTCGCCACGGCCGATCACCTGGAAGGCGTCGGGCGTGCCGGTATCGACGATCTTGATCGAGGGGTTCTTGTAGCGCTCCTTGTAGAGCCGCTCCCGCAGGTTCCGGCTGGTGACGTACTTCCCCTCGCGGCCGGCGAAGGGCCCGTCGTTCACCCGGAAGACCATCGACATCGTCGGCTCGTCCACGGCGATCCGGGGCAGGGCCACCGGGCGCTCGAAGTGGGCGATGGTGTCGCCGATGTCCACGTCCTCGATGCCGGCGACCATTACGATCTCGCCGGCCTCGGCCTCCGGGATCTCCACCCGCCTCAGACCGTCGAAGCCGTAGAGGCGCATCACCTTGCCCGGCTCGATCTTCCCGCCCTCGCGCATCACCGCGACCGGGTCGCCGGCGCGGAGCTTGCCCGCGGTGAGGCGGCCGACGATCAGGCGCCCGACGAAGTCGTCGTAGTCGAGGTTGTTGACCAGGAGCTGGAGATCGTCGCCGGTGGAGGGCGGCGGGGGCGGGATGTGCTGGAGGATCGCCTCGAACAGCGGGCGAAGGTCGGTGCCCGGGGTCTCCAGGCTGGTGCTCGCCTTCCCGTCGCGGCCGATGGCGTAGATCACCGGAAACTCGATCTGGTGATCGTGGGCGCCCAGGTCGATGAACAGCGAGTAGACCTGGTCGAGGACCTCCTGGGGCCGGGCGTCCTGGCGGTCGATCTTGTTGACCACCACCACCACCGGCAGGCCCAGGGCCAGGGCCTTCGAGAGGACGAAGCGGGTCTGGGGGAGGGGGCCTTCCGCGGCGTCGACGAGGAGAAGGACGCCGTCGACGAGGCGGAGCGCCCGCTCGACCTCGCCGCCGAAGGCGGCGTGCCCCGGGGTGTCGACGATATTGATCTTCGTCCCCCGGTAGGTCACGGCGGTGTTCTTGGCGAGAATGGTGATGCCCTTCTCGCGCTCGAGGTCGTTCGAGTCCATGACCCGCTCGACGACCTGCTCGTTGACCCGGAAGACGCCCGCCTGGCGGAGCATGAAGTCCACCAGCGTGGTCTTGCCGTGGTCGACGTGGGCGACGATGGCGATGTTGCGCAGCTGCTCGCGATTCAAGGTTTCTCCAGGTCGAAACACGACCGAATTCTGCGGACCGAAAGGCCGTGGCGGGGCGTTATATTCCTCGGCCTCCGGCGCCTGCAAGCGTTGCAGGGCCCGAAGCGGGGCGACGGGCGCGCGGTGGGGAGTCTCGACCCGATGACGACACCCGACCTCCGTGAAACACCCCATGTCCACGGATTTCATCACCTCGCCATCCAGGTCGCCGATCTGGTCCGTGGCGAGGCCTTTTACGGCGAGCTGCTCGGGCTCCGGGCGATCGCCCGATGGGCCGATGAGGCCGGGCGTCCGCGCTCGATCTGGCTCGGCCTTCCGGGCGGCGGCTTCTTGGCCCTGGAGCGCAGCGAGGGGACGCCGGAGCCACGACCCTTTCGCGACGGGCGGCCTGGCCTGCACCTGCTCGCCCTGGGAATCCGCCGTGACGACCGGGCGGCCCTCGAGGAGCGTCTGGCGGCAGCGGGACACCCGAAGGTGGCGGAGACCGCCTACACCTTCTACGTGCTCGATCCGGAGGGGAACCGGGTGGGGCTCTCGCACTACCCGGAGCCGCGGTAGGCCTCCGGAAATAGGCGACCCGGCGCAAGGCCGGGCCGCATTCTTCCACGCGCGCTATCGCCGGGCCGGAGTGCACGGCCTCCGGCCCGCGGGTCCGCGCCTACAGCTTGCCGAAGATCCGCTGGGCGAGGTCGCCGGGGCTCGGGCGGCTCTCGTCGCCGTTGGCGAGGGCCGGCGCCTCGGCGACGCGGTTCGGGGC
>JAEZJH010000203.1 GCA_023436385.1 Pseudomonadota bacterium | reverse complement strand
GGCCGGAACGGGGGCGACGCCTTCGCCTTGCACCAGGTGCTCGTACCGCTCGTCGAGCGGCTGGCGGCGGCGAGCAACCAGCGGGTGCGCCTGGTCGGCTGGAGCCTCGGCGGCTACCTGGCGCGCGAGGTGGCGCGCGATCGGCCCGACCTGGTGGAGAACGTGATCACCCTGGGGAGTCCGGTGATCGGCGGGCCCAAATACACCGCGGCCGCCCACGCCTACCGTCGCCGCGGCCACGATCTCGACGCCATCGAGGCCGCGGTCGCCGCCCGCTGCCGGGTCCCGCTCGCCGTCCCGGTCACCGCCCTCTACTCGCGGACCGACGGCGTCGTCCGCTGGCAGGCCTGTGTCGACGAGGCGAGCGGTTGCGTCGAACACATCGAGGTCGCCACCACCCACGTCGGCCTGGGTTTCGCCACGGAGGTCTGGGAGGTGATCGCGGTCCGGCTCGCCGCCGGCCGGGGCCTTGTGAACCACGTCCGGGCGCGGTAGAGGCCGGGCACCCCCTCTCCCCGGGACGACCATGAAAGCCCACACCGAGTACCTGTGGTTCGACACCAAGCGGCGGCGGGAGCTCTTGCCGCTCACCGATACGGTCCAGGAGCTCGTCACCAAGTGCGGCGTGCAGGACGGCATGGTCCTGGTCTCCGCGATGCACATCACCGCCGGGGTGTTCGTCAACGACGACGAGTCCGGACTCCACGAGGACATCTGGGAGTGGCTGCAGAAGTTGGCGCCCCAGGGCCCGGACTACCGGCACCACCGGACCGGCGAGGACAACGGCGACGCCCACCTGAAGTCCCTGCTGATCCACCACCAGGTGATCGTCCCGATCACCGAGGGCAAGCTCGACCTCGGCCCCTGGCAGCGGATCTTCTACGCCGAGTTCGACGGCGGGCGACGCAAGCGGGTGATCGTCAAGGTGATGGGGATGTGAGCGAAGCACGGGAGGAGACACATGCTCGATTCCCGCGCCCGGTCCGCAGGCACCGGTGAACCGCGGTAACGGCTTCGCGCCGCGAAGGCCCCCCATGACCATGACCATCGCGTTCCCGCCCCCCGCCCGTCGCGGACGTACCGCCCTACCCGGCCGCGGGCGCTCGCTCTCGTGGAGCGAGTGGGGCTCGCCGGAGGGCAGGCCGATCCTCTTCTTTCCGGGAGCGGCGACCGCCTCCGCCCTCAGCTTCGGGGCCGAGGTCCTCGACCGGCTCGGCCTCCGCCTCGTCGCCCTCGACCGGCCGGGACTGGCCGGCTCCGACCCCGCGCCGGACCGGACCTTGCTCGACTGGGCCGACGACGTGCGCGCGTTCCTCGCCGCCCGTGGACTCGGGCGGCCGGGCCTCGTCGGCTACTCGCAGGGCGGTCCCTTCGCGTTGGCGTGCGCCGCCGTGGGGCTCGGGCACCGCGCGGCGATCGTCGCCGGCACCGACGAGCTGGCGGCGTCCCCCTTCGCCGCCAGTCTCGCGCCCGGCGTGTCGGACCTCGTCGCCCGCGTGCGGGAGGACCCCGGCGCGGCCCAGGCCTTCTTCGCGGGGATGACCGCCACCACCATGCGCCGGATGGTCCTCGACGGCAGCAGTCCCCACGATCGCGCCGTCTTCGGGGACGCCTCCTTCGAGGCCGCCTATACACGGGCCCTCGAGGAGGCCCTGGCTCCGGGCGCTGCCGGCTACGCCCGCGACACGGTGCTGTCGATGAGTCCCTGGCCGTTCGCTCCCGAGCGTATCGCCGTGCCCGTCGGCCTCTGGTACGGCGCCCTGGATGCCAGCCCGGTCCATTCGCCCGACCTGGGACGCTCGCTGGCCGCACGGATCCCCGGGGCCCGGCTGCACGTGGTGGCCGACGCCGGCGGGTCGATCCTCTGGACCCACGCGGAGCCGATCCTCCGGTCCTTTACCGCCGGGTAGTCCGGGCCGAGCGCAGGGAGTCACGGCCGTCCGACCGGGCGACGCGTTCCTACCTCGCGCCTCGATCGCCCTCTGGAAGAAGCCGGGGCCGACGATGTTGGGAGACCGGAACGCGAACGGTCGCCGTGGGGCCGTTCCTTGCCCAGGCCGAGGAGGCCCCTTGCTCCCTTCGAGTACGCTCCTTCGAATTACGCTGGCCTCGCTGGCGCTCGCGTCCACGCTCGGCGCTGGCGGCCTCGCCCACGCCGCCGATCGCCCGGTCGGCGAGCCGTTCGCCACCCGCTCGGAGGTGGTGGCGCAGCACGGCATGGCGGCGACCTCGCAGCCGCTGGCGACCCAGGTCGCCCTCGACATCCTCAAGCAGGGCGGCAACGCGGTCGACGCCGCCATCGCCGCCAACGCGGTGATCGGCCTGGTCGAGCCGACCGGCGCCGGCCTCGGCGGCGATCTCTTCGCCATCGTCTGGGACCCGAAGACCCAGAAGCTCCACGGGCTGAACGCCAGCGGCCGCTCGCCCGGGGCCCTGGACCTCGAGTGGTTCCGCAGCCGGGGAATCACCCGCATTCCCGCCACCGGCGGGCTCTCGGTGTCGGTCCCGGGCGCGGTCGACGGCTGGGCGGAGCTGCACGCGCGGTTCGGCACGCTGCCCCTCTCCACCCTGCTCGCCCCAGCGA
>JAEZJH010000161.1 GCA_023436385.1 Pseudomonadota bacterium | reverse complement strand
CTGCCCCCGTCACCCGCCGATCCGGCGGCAGCGAGAGGAGGGCAGGTGGCCCTTCGGGAAGAGATCGAGAAGCGGCGGCGCGCGGCGGCGGAGGAGCCCTTCGGCTTCACGCCGGCCGGTGCCGGCTACGAGGTGCAGGGCGGGAGCGGGAACGTCTATCGGGTCCTGCCCGATCTCACCGGCCTGCCCGCCACCTGCGACTGCCCGGACTTCCGGTCCCGGCGGGCCGGCACCTGCAAGCACGTGGAGGCGGTGCGGCTCCACCTCGCCGGGCAGAAGCCCTCGGTCGCGATGCGCAACGAGGTCCGGGCGGTCCCGCCCTCCGTCGAGCCGTCGCCCGCGCCGGGAGGGGAGCTGCTGGTCTTCGACCTCGAGACCCAGCGGGCCTTCGACGACGTCGCCGGCCGGCGGACGGAGCTCCTCGGCCTCTCCCTGGGCGTCGTCTACTCCTACCGGGACGACGCCTTCACCACCTACTTCGAGGACGACGCGGAGCGGCTGGTGGCCCGGCTCCTCGCCGCCTCGCTGGTGGTCGGGTTCAACCACAAGCGGTTCGATCTCGAGGTGCTGCGGCCCTACGCCGGGAACGCCGACCTGGGCCGGGTGCGGAGCCTCGATCTCCTCGAGGAGCTCCAGCGCCGGCTGGGCCACCGGGTCGGCCTCGACGGCTGCGCCCGGGCCACCCTGGGCGCGGCCAAGTCGGGCCACGGCCTCGAGGCGATCGAGTGGTTCCGCCAGGGGCGCTGGGAAGAGCTCGAACGTTACTGCCGGGACGACGTCCGGCTCACCCGCGACCTCTTCGATCACGGGCGGAGCCGGGGCTACGTGGTGGTCGAGAAGCGAGACGGCCGCGGGGGCTACCGGGACCAGCGCGTCGCCGTCGACTGGTCCCGGGCCTGGCCCGCGGAGGCCGCTGCCATCCCCGGCGCGCCGGATCCGGCCGGCGTCGCGGTCAGCCCCGGAAGGCCGCCTTCACCTCGGGTTTGAGCAGCACCACCAGCGCCCAGATACCCACCGGCAAACCGAGCAGGCAGCAGGGCGATACACAGGGAACCATCGCCACGATCGCGGCGACCATCGCCAGCGCATGGGACTGGAGGTCCTTCATCTTCAGGGCGCCGAAGACGATGAGGCCGGCCACCGCCAGGCCGACGATGGCGAAGACCACGCCCAACGTGCCGCTCATCAGGTTCCCGAGGGCATCGTCGTAGGCGGCTTCCCCCGGCACCATTCCGGCGAGGCCCATCCCCGCGCCGAGCAGGTTGAAGAGCAGCGAGACGGCGGAGGAGAGCGCCCCCAGGATGCCGGTGACGAGGAGGAAGATGGCCGGAAGACGCACCTGTTCGGCGGCCGTCGGCTGGGGAGGATATGCGCCGGGACCCATCGTTTTGTCCCCCTACCCGGCAGCCCGCCGGGCGCCGGACCTAGCTGGAATGGGTGGGAGTCTATCCGAGAAACCGGTGGGCGGGTCGCTTACGGACGCGCCGGCGGTTTCCCGGGGGCCGGCCGGCCCCGATACACGCCGGGGACCGATGTGGTAGTGCCGCCCACGGAGAGACGTACATGTCCCTGGTGTCCCTGCGCGTGAACCGGCTCCCGCTCGCCGAGCGGACCTTCCTCCCCACCACCGCCGACGAGGCGCGGGCCCGGGGCTGGGACGAGCTCGACGTCGTGCTGGTGAGCGGCGATGCCTACGTCGATCACCCGTCCTTCGGGGCGGCGGTGATCGGCCGGGTCCTCGAGGCGGCCGGCTACCGCGTCGGGATCCTCCCGCAGCCGGACTGGCATTCGGCCGAGGCCTTCCGGGCCCTGGGGAAGCCCCGGCTCTGTTTCGGGATCACCGCCGGGAACATGGACTCGCTGGTGAACCACTACACGGCGCACCGGCGGCGGCGGCACGACGACGCCTACTCGCCCGACGGCGTCGCCGGGCGCAGGCCCGATCGCGCCGCCACGGTCTACGCCCACCGCTGCCGCGAGGCGTTCCCCGGGGTCCCGATCGTCCTGGGCGGCGTCGAGGCCTCGCTCCGGCGCCTGGCCCACTACGACTTCTGGGACGACCGGGTCCGCCGTTCGGTGCTCTTCGACTCGAAGGCGGACCTCCTCGTCTACGGCCAGGGGGAGAAGCCCTTCCTCGAGGTGCTGGCCCGCCTCGCCGCCGGGGAGAGCGCCAGGGAGCTCGCCGACGTCCGCGGGGTGGCGACGATCCGGAAGCGCTGGGACGATCTGCCGGCCGCGTGGAACCGGGAGGTGGTGCTGCTCCCGTCGTTCGAGGCGATCGTCGCGGACCAGCGCGTCTACGCGGAGTTCTCCCGGCTGTATCACCTCGAGCACAACCACGAGAACGCGCGGCTCCTGGTCCAGCCCCACGGCGACCGGGCGGTGGTGGTGTTTCCGCCGATGCCGAACCCCACCACCGAAGAGCTGGACCGGATCCACGCCCTGCCCTTCTGCCGGGCGCCCCACCCGCGCTACGCCGGACAGCGGATCCCCGCCTGGGACCAGATCCGGTTCTCGGTCCAGATCCTCCGGGGCTGCGCCGCCGGCTGCTCCTTCTGCTGCATCACCGAGCACCAGGGGCGGGAGGTCTGCTCCCGCTCGGCGGAGAGCGTCCTCGCCGAGGTCCGGGAGGTGGCGGCGATGCCGGAGTTCCGGGGCACGATCTCGGACCTGGGCGGCGCCACCGCCAACCTCTGGAACGCGGGCTGCTCGTCCCCCCGGGCCCACGCGGTGTGTCGCCGGGCGAGCTGTCTCTACCCCACCGTCTGCCGGCACTTCGCCATCGATCACGGCCCGCTCGTCGAGCTGTATCGGAAGGCGCGGGCGGTGCCCGGAGTGAAACACGCCTTCGTGGCCAGCGGGGTCCGCTACGACGTCGCCCACGCCGACCCGAAACACGGGCAGGTGTATCTGAAGGAGCTGATCGGGCATCACGTCTCGGGTCAGCTCAAGGTGGCGCCCGAACACGTGAGCGCCCGCACCCTGCGGGTGATGAAGAAGCCGGGCCCGGAGGTGTTCGAGCGGTTCCGGCGGGAGTTCGCGCGCTACAGCCGGGAGGCGGGGAAGGAGCAGTACCTGGTCCCCTACTTCCTCTCCAGCCACCCGGGCTGCGGCCTCGAGGAGGCCGCCGAGCTCCACGACTACCTGCGCGCCAACGGCTGGCAGCCGCAGCAGGTGCAGGACTTCATGCCCACGCCGATGACCCTGGCGACGGACATGTTCTACAGCGGCCTCCACCCCGGGAGCGGCGAGCCGCTGGCGGTGGCCCGGGACCTCGACGAAAAGCGGATGCAGAAAGCCCTGGTGCGCTGGGCCGATCCGGAGCTGCGCCCCTGGTACGAGCGGGCGATGCGTCGGCTCGGCCGGGATCCGCGTGGGGAACGGCGCGGGGCCCGCCCCGAGGGTGCGCGGCGGCGCCGGTAGTTCCGGTGCACACCGCGCCGAGCTACCGGCGCTCGCCCGACTTCGCCGAGTCGGCCCGGGCCTGAAGGGTGCCGGGGGCGGGCGCCGGTGCGGCGGCGAGCGTGCCCTTGGCGCCGGTGAGGTAGGCCTCCAGGGTCCCGACCTTGGCGTCGAAGGCGAGCTTCACGGGGAGGCGGCGGGCGTCGGTGGTGATCCAGAGGGATCCGGCCGTCTCGCCCTCCTCGGCGTCGCCCTTGATCACCTGGAGCTTCACCTCCACGGCCTCGAAGTTCCCCGCGGGCGTCTCCACCGTCGCGACCTCCCCGCTCGACGCCTGGACCGTGATCGGCTTGTCCTTGCGCACGGCCTGGAAGCGCAGCGGCGTGCCGGCCTGGGGGAGCTGCGAGCGGAGGAGATACAGGCCGGAGAGCGCCTCCTGGACCCGGTCGATCCCATCGCCGAACTCGACCACCTTCTCCTTGGGCTTGCCGTCCTGGAGCCGCCGCTCGCGGACACGCCGCTCGCCCCGGTCGACCACGAACTCGCGGCGCCGGTCGCCGGTGCGCTGTTTGGTGGCGACGCGACACACGCGGAGCGCCAGTGTATCGCGTTCGACCACGCACTCTGCCGTCTGCCGCAGCCGGAAGATCGAGTCGGCCGCACCCAGGGAGCGGCCGCGGGCGATGAAGCGCAGCGTCTCCGGCTCGAGGGCGTCCGCCTCGACCTCGAAGTTGGCCTCACCGGCCCGGATGCCGAGGAGCTTCAGCTCGTAGGCGAGCTGCTCGCCGGGGGCGAACGGCTGCGCGGTGGCCGGCGCGGTCGCTGCCGGGGAAGGATCCGCCGGCGCGGTCGCCGCCGCGGCCGAATCCCCCGGCGCACTCGCCGCCTCGGCCGGAGCCGACGCGGTCGGATCCGTCCGCGCCATCGTCGCCGGGTCCCGATCCGCCGAGGCGGTCGCCGCCGCGGCCGGAGCC
>JAEZJH010000105.1 GCA_023436385.1 Pseudomonadota bacterium | reverse complement strand
CGGGCGCGGCGGCGATGGTCTTCCTGCGCCGGCCGGCGGTGCTCCGCTCCCGCGGCGCCACCGCCCCGGATCCCTTCCCGGGCCTCCTCGAGCTGCAGGCGAAGCTGGGGAAGCCGATCTTCCTGGTGCCCCAGCTCCTGGTGATCAAGCGCGCCGCGGTGCGCCTGCGCCCGGGGGTGGCCGACATCGTCCTCGGCTCGCCCGAGGTTCCCGGGCGGCTCCACGCCCTGGTCTCGTTCCTCTTCAATCACCGGCGCTCGTTCGTGAAGGTGGGCAAGCCGATCGACCTGGGCGCGGTGCTCGCGGCGGAGGCGGGACGGGAGCGGGCGATCGTGGTCCGCAGGGTCCGGGGCTCCCTGGCGGTGGGCCTGGGCCGCGAGCTGCGGGCGGTGGTCGGCCCGCCGCACAAGGGCGCCGACCGGATCATCGACGAGATCCTGCGGGACCGGATCCTCCGGGACGAGCTGGCCCGCCTCGCCAAGAGTTCCGGTCGCTCGCCGTCCGCGGTGGAGCGCTACGCCCGGAAGTGCCTCCGGGAGGTGGCGGCGCGCTACTCGGCGGCCGTCCTCGACGGCGCCAACACGATCGCCAAGGCGATCTTCGCCCGGCTCTACGAGGGCATCTCCATCGACGAGGCGGGCCTCCGCCGGGCGGCCGACGCCGCGAAGCGCGCGCCGCTGGTGATCTGCCCCACCCACCGAAGCCACGTCGACTACCTGCTGATCAGCCACGTGCTCTTCGAGCGGGGGATGACCCCGCCGCTGGTGGCCGCCGGCGCCAACCTCTCCTTCTGGCCCCTGGGCCCGATCTTCCGCCGGGGCGGCGCCTTCTTCATCCGCCGGTCGTTCAAGGGCGACAAGGTCTACGCCGCGGCGGTGGCCGCCTACGTCCGCAAGCTCGCCCGAGACGGCTACACCCAGGAGTTCTACCCGGAGGGCGGCCGCACCCGCACCGGCCGGATCCTCAAGCCGAAGTACGGCCTGATCGCCATGGAGGTCGACGCCTGGCTCGCCGGCGCCCGGGACGACCTCCACTTCGTCCCGGTGGCGATCGACTACGAGAAGCTGATCGAGGGGGGCGCCTACGCCGAGGAGCTGGCCGGGGGCGAGAAGCGGAAGGAGAGCGCCACCGCCCTCCTCAAGCTCCCGGCGCTGCTCACCCGCCGGTGGGGCCGGGTCCACGTCCAGATCGACGAGCCGATCTCGCTCGCCGCCTTCGCCGCGTCCCGGGGCTTCTCCGGACCCGAGGCCGACGCCGAGGAACGCCGGCACCTGGTGCAGGCCCTCGCCCACCGGATCGCCTTCGGGATGGGCCGGGTGCAGACGATCACCGCCGGGGCCTTGGTGGCCGCCGCGCTCCTCTCCCACCGGCACCGGGGGCTCTCCGCCCGGGACCTCGCCGCGCGGGTCGAGCTGCTCCGGCGCCTCGCCGCGTCCCGCGGCGCCCGCTTCTCCTCCGGGATGCTCGAGGCGCCGACCGATCCGCTGGTCCCCGGTCCGGTGGCCCGGGCCCTTCGGGTCTTCACCGACGACGAGCTCCTGAAGACGCAGGAGGCCTCGGGCGACACCGTCTACCAGGTCCGCGAGGACGGCAGGCCGCGCCTCGCCTTCTACAAGAACAACGTCCTGCACCACTTCCAGGACGCGGCGATCGTAGCCGCGGCGCTCCTCTCCTTCCCCGACGGCGTCGCCCCGCGGGAAGAGCTGGCGCAACGGATCGAGGCCCTCGCCCGGCTCCTCAAGCTCGAGCTGACCTACCGGACCGACGTGCGGCTCGCGGAGGTGGTGGACGAGGCCGCCCGGCGGCTGGCGGAGCGGGGGCTCCTCACGGTCGTCGACGGGGAGCTGGCGGTGGCGCCCGGGGCCCACGCCGACCTGGCCTTCCTCCGGGACCTCCTCGCCGAGCCGGTGGAGTCGTACTACCTCGCCGCCTCGGGGCTCGACCTCTTGGCGGGCGGCACGGCGCTCGAGCGGAAGGAACTGGTGAAGCGGCTCCTCGAGCGGGGCCGGGCGCTCTACCACGCCGGCCGGGTCTTCGCGTCCGAGGCGCTCTCGCGGCCCAACCTGGAGAACGCGGTGACCTGGCTCCACCAGCAGGGCTACGTGGTGATCCGCGAGCGGGGCCGGATGGGCCTCGCGCCGGCGCTCGAGGACCCGGCGGCCCGCGCGGGGGCGGTGGCGGAAGTGGAGCGGTTCCTCGGGCGCTGACCGTTGAGCGCGCCGCGGGCGCCGGGCGGGCCGAGACCCGCTCCCACGCCAGCTCGTCGACCCCGAAGGGTTACTGCCGGACCGTGGCCAGGTAGCGGCGCACCTGCTCGACGTCGACCGGCATCCCGGTGGGCAGCCGCCGCTGGATCGCCTTGGCCACCGACAGGGAGATCAGCATCAGCGGCACCGCCGCGATCAGATCGATCCCGTAGTGGAAGCGGCCGGCCAGAGTACCGACGATCAGGCAGGAGAGCGGCACCACCGCCACCCAGAAGAACTTCCGGCACTCCCGCCAGGCGAACGCCAGGACCATCAGCGAGACGCCGGTGTGGCCGGAGGGGAAGCAGTCCCGGGCGATCGGCGAGTCCCGGAACATCAGGTCGATGTGTTGGGCGAGAAAGACGCCCTGCACCGGCCCGTCGAACCACGCCGCCTGGAAGTACCGGGGGCCCATCGCCGGCACCGCGGCGTAGAAGGCGTAGTTGACCGCGAAGAAGAACATCAGCGCGGTGGCCCACTCGTCGTACGCCTCGTCCCTGCGGGAGAGCCAGAGCACCAGCCCCAGCACCGCCGGCCAGAGGAAGTAGGTGGTGTAGGCGAGCAGCAAGAGGTCGTTGGCCAGGGGTGGCAAGAGGCCCTGGAGCCAGATCGCCGGCTGAACGCCGAACAGCCGATCGTCGGCCCGGATCAGCCAGTCGTCGGCGATCCCCATGTTGACCGCGTCGAGGACCGGGTTCAGGTGCAGGTAGAGCGCGACGATGTAGCCGATCGGGGCGAAGTCCGCCGCGAACTTGACGATGCGGTTATCCGGTGCACGGCGTTGCAGGCTTCGCGCCCCGAACGGGGCGGCGGCGATCAAGACGTAGTAGGCGGCGGCGGGCCACCAGTCGACCCTCTCGTAGTTCCAGAGGACCACGGACAGGGCCAGGACCGAGGCGAGGACCACGATCAACTCGCCGGCTCGGAGCGCCAACGGCTCCGCCCGCTCGGTCGCCAGGGCAGCGTTCATGGTGCCGGGCTCACGCCCCATGCTGTCCTCGCCGCATCCCCGCCAAAGGGACTCCCTTCGCACGCGCGGATGTGCAATCCCAGCGCCAATGCATTGCAGCGTCCGATCCTAGCTAGGCCTCCGGGCCCGTCAACGAATCCTGGCGACTCCCCGGCGGAAACGCCGCCGGGGGACGCCTCTCGCGTGGCCCGCAGCCATCGAACGGGCGGGGCCTGGGGCCTTCGCCCGGACCCGGCCCCGCGTCGGTTTCCAAGCCCGCAACCCCCCGTCGTTCGCGGGCCTTCCCGATCCATCGTCCACCACGTTGCACCCGGCGCCGACCCACCCCCGACCGGTTGACAACCCGCCGACCGCTCGACTATTCGCCGAGTTTCGACCTCGTACCCGGGAGACCCCCCGGGGGCGGATTCGTTCGGGGTCCACGCGGCGGAGGGTCCAGGTATGGGCGACGTGTTCGCGAAGGCGACCGGGTGGCGCGAGCTCAAGGTCTCTCGGGCGACGGGGCTGTACCCCTATTTCAAGGCGATCCAGGAGCAGGGGACGGAGATCACCGTCGATGGCAACCGCGCCATCATGGTGGGGTCCAACAACTACCTCGGCCTCTCCTTCGACCCCCGGGTCAAGGAGGCGGCGATCCGGGCCACCGAGAAGTACGGGGCGAGCTGCTCGGGCTCCCGGCTCCTCAACGGCACCCTCGATCTCCACGCCGAGCTCGAGGAGCGGCTGGCCCGGTTCCTCCGGAAGGAGAAGGCGCTGGTCTTCTCCACCGGCTTCACCACCAACCTGGGCACGCTCTCCGCGATCCTCGATCGCAAGGACGTGGTCTTCTCCGATCGGCAGAATCACGCCTCGATCGTCGAGGGGATCTACGCCTCGCCCGCGGAGAAGAAGCGCTACCGGCACAACGACCTGGCCGACCTCGAGCGGCTCCTCGGCAACGCCGCTCCCGAGAGCGGCAAGCTGATCGTCACCGACGGCGTCTTCTCCATGGAAGGCGACCAGGCGGACCTCCGCGGGATGGTGGCGCTCAAGCATAAGTACGGCGCCCGGATCCTGGTCGACGAGGCCCACGGCCTGGGGGTGATGGGCCCGAACGGCCGCGGCGCCGCCGAGCACCAGGGCGTCGAGGACGACATCGACCTGGTGATGGCCACCTTCTCCAAGTCGCTCGGCTCCCTGGGCGGCGTGATCGCCGGGCCCACCGAGGTGATCGAGTTCGTCCAGCACAAGGCCCGGGCGATGATCTTCCAGGCCTCGATGACGCCGGCGGCGGTGGCCGCGGCACTCCAGGCGCTGGAGATCGTCGAGGCCGAGCCGGAGCGGCGGCTGCGCCTCTGGCGGATCGCCCAGAAGATGCGGGCCGGCTTCAAGATGCTGGGCTACGACACCGGACCGTCGGACGGCGTGGTGGTGCCGGTCTTCGTCGGCGATCAGGTGAAGTGCTTCCGCTTCTGGAAGGCGCTCTACGAGCACGGGGTCTTCGCCAACCCGGTGATCTCGCCGGCGGTGGAGCCGAACTGCGCGCTGATGCGCACCACCTACATGGCCACCCACACCGACGAGCAGCTGAACCGGGTGATCGAGGCCTTCGAGGTGGTGGGGAAGAAGTTCAAGCTGATCCCGGAGGAGGCGCCGCTCGCCGCCGAGGTGATCGCCCACCTCGGCTCGGTCGACGACCCGAACAGCCAGGCGGGCCGGACGGCCTTCGAGCCGCTCCCGCCCCGGGCGGTGTCGGTGCCAGAGCGCACGCCGGCGGAGCTGGCCCGGCGGATCCGCGACCTGGTCGAGTCGGCTACCTGGCGGGCCGCCAACTTCGAGCTGCCCAGCCGCGACGAGCTGAACCGGGTGGTCCAGGCGAAGCTGGGCGACCTCACCGGCGCCGCCGTCGAGCGCGGGTACCAGCTGTTCGAGCTGGCCAACCGCTTCCGGAACGGGAAGCGGACCGACGATCGGGAGTAGCCGGCTCCCGCCGCTGTTCCGGCCGCGTCCGCGCGGCCGCGCGAGGAAGATCATGGTCACCGCTTCTGCTTCCGCCCCCGGGACGGACGACGTCCCGGCCCAGGGCCGGGTTGTCGTCGACCGGGTGATCACCGCCCGCGACCGCGACGAGTTCCTCCGGGTGCCCTACCGGATCTACCGGGGCGACCGGAACTGGGTGGCGCCGCTCCTGATGGAGCGCCGGGACTTCATCGATCCCCAGCGCAACCCGTTCTTCGCCCACGCCGCCTGCGAGCTGTTCCTCGCCCGGAAGGACGGGGTGGCGGTGGGCCGGATCGCCGCGGTGGAGGACCGGAACTACAACCAGTTCCAGGGGACCCGGGCCGGCTCGTTCGGCCTCTACGAGGCGATCGACGACGACGAGGTGGCCCGGGCGCTGTTCGAGGCGGCGCGGAAGTGGGTCCACGACCGGGGCCTCGAGACCCTCCTCGGGCCGCTCAACCTCTCCTCGAACCACGACCTCGGGCTGCTCCGGGAGGGCTTCGACACGCCGCCCGTGGTGATGATGCCCTACAACCCCCGCTACTACGTCCGGCACTTCGAGGAGGTGCTCGGCCTCCCCAAGGCCAAGGACCTCTACGCGTGGTGGAACTGGGCGACCGCCAAGGAGCCGGAGAAGATGGTCCGGATCTCCGACCGGATCCGCGAGCGGGAGGGGCTCGTGGTGCGGCCGGTCCGGTTCGACGACATCGCGGCGGAGGCGGCGCGGATCAAGGAGATCTACAACTCGGCCTGGGAGAAGAACTGGGGGTTCGTCCCCCTCACCGACGCCGAGTTCGACGGCCTGGTGAAGGAGCTGAAGACGGTCGCCGTCCCGGAGCTGGCCCTGATCATCGAGGCCCGGGGCGAGCCGGTGGCCTTTTCCGTGACCATCCCCGATCTCAACCAGGCGCTGATCCACGTGGGCGGGCGACTCACCCGCTTCGGCCTGCCCATCGGCCTCGCCAAGCTCCTCTGGCACTCCCGGAAGATCGACCAGCTCCGGCTCTTGCTCCTCGGGATCAAGCAGCCGTGGCGGAAGCGCGGCCTCGACGCCATCCTCTGCCTGGACACCATGCGGGCT
>JAEZJH010000098.1 GCA_023436385.1 Pseudomonadota bacterium | reverse complement strand
GTCGAAGGCCGCGATCCGCACGGTCTCGGTCGTCGGCGCCGCCGTCTCCCTGGCGCTCTCGATTTACGTCGCGTCGGTCTACGACATGGCCGCCGGCGGCTACCAGCTCAAGCAGACCCTGGAGCTGGTGCCGTCCCTGAACATCCACTACACGGTGGCGGTGGACGGCTGGGGCGTCTCGCTCCTGCTCCTCACCGGCATCATCCTCTTCGCCGGGTGCTGGGCCACCTGGACGCTGGAACGGCGGCCGAAGGAGTTCTACATCCTCCTCCTGGTCCTCTCCGCCGGCGTCTTCGGGGTGTTCGTCTCCCTCGACCTCTTCGTCTTCTTCCTCTTCTACGAGATCGCCGTGCTGCCGATGTACCTGCTCATCGGCATCTGGGGCTCGACGAAGAAGGTCCCGCCCAAGGGCCCCCTGGCCTTCGCCCTCCGGAAGCTCGACGTCGGCGGCAAGGAGTACGCCGCGATGAAGCTGACCCTGATGCTGCTGATCGGGTCCGCCTTCATCATCGTCGGGATGCTGGCGATGTACTTCGCCGGCGGCCGCTCCTTCGACCTGGTGGAGATGGAGAGCGCGAACTTCCCCCGGACCATGCAGATCTGGGTGTTCCCGCTCCTCTGGCTCGGCTTCGGCTCGCTGGCCGGCGTCTTCCCCTTCCACACCTGGTCGCCCGACGGCCACGCCTCGGCGCCCACCGCGGTGTCGATGCTCCACGCCGGCGTGCTGATGAAGCTGGGCGCCTTCGGCGTGATCCGGGTGGGGATGGTGCTCCTCCCCGAGGGCGCGGGCTTCTGGGCCACGCTGGTCGGGATCGTCGCCTCGGTGAACGTGGTCTACGGCGCCCTCTCCGCGATGGCGCAGAAGGACCTCAAGTACATCGTGGCCTACTCGTCGGTCTCACACATGGGCATCGTCATGCTCGGCGCGGCGACGATGACGGTGAACGGCTGGAACGGCGCCATCTACCAGATGTTCGCCCACGGCGTGATGACCGGGATGTTCTTCGCCCTGGTCGGCCTGGTCTACGAGAAGACCCACACCCGCGACGTCCCGTCGATGGGCGGCTTCGGCAAGGTCACCCCGGTGATCGCCACCGCCTTCACCCTGGCCTGCCTGTCGTCCCTGGGCCTGCCGGGTACCGCCGGGTTCGTCGCCGAGTTCCTCGTCTTCCTGGGGGCGTTCCAGTCCGGCAACGCCTGGTGGATGTGGCCCGGCCTGATCGGCGCCTTCATCACCGCGCTCTACGTGCTCAAGGCCACCCGGCAGATCTTCTGGGGGCCGTACGTGGAGGGCAAGTTCGAGCACCTGCAGGACGCGAGGGGTCCGGAGAAGGTGGCCGTCTTCGTCCTCGCCGGCTGCATCATCCTGTTTGGCGTGTGGCCCTCGATCGCGCTGGATCCGATCGACCACCAGACGGTCGCCTACCTCGGCAAGGTGCTGAAGGCGATCGGCTCCACCGTCGCCCTCGCGCCCTAGAGAATGCCCATGCTGCCCCTGGCTCTCGACATCCTGCTCGCGTTCGTCGCGCTGCTCGTCTTCGTCGTCGACCTGCTCATGCCCGCGGAGGAGAAGCGCGGCCTGGGCATCCTCGCCGCGGCGGGCGTGGCCCTGACCCTGGTCGCCAGCTTCTTCGTCGATATCTCCGGCACCGCCTTCGGCGGCGCCTTCATCGGCGACGGCGTGGCCCTCTACCTGAAGCGGATCTTCCTCGCCGCCGGCACGGTCGGGATCCTCCTGGCGTTCGACCACGCCGATCGGAAGTTCGCCGCCCGGCAGGGCGAGTACTACCTGCTGATCCTCTTCAGCCTCCTGGGGATGACCCTCCTCGCCTCCGCGCGGGAGCTGATCTTCCTGGTGGTCGCCTTCGAGCTGATGAGCCTCCCGCTCTACATCCTCACGGCGATCGCCAAGGATCGGGGGCCGAGCGGCGAGGCGGCGATGAAGATCTACCTGGTCGGCGCGGCCTCCGCGGCGATCACCCTCTACGGCCTCTCGCTGGTCTACGGCGCCACCGGCACCACCCAGATCCCGGCGATCGCCGCCCAGATCGCGGCGGGCAAGACGACGCCGCTCCTCATCGCCGGCATGCTGGTGACCCTGGGCGGCCTCGGCTTCAAGCTGGGCGCGGTGCCCTTCCACATGTGGGTCCCCGATGCCTACGAGGGCGCGCCGACCCCGTTCGTCGCCTTCCTCTCCGTGGCCCCCAAGGCCGCCGGCTTCGCGGTGCTGATCCGCCTCTACCTCGAGGGCTTCCTCGGGGCGGCGAGCAGCTGGATGCCGATGCTGGTGGTGATCACCGCGGCGACCATGGTGGTCGGAAACCTCCTGGCCATCCCCCAGAGCAACGTCAAGCGGCTCCTCGCCTACTCCGGCGTCGGCCAGATCGGCTACATGCTCCTGGGCGTGCTGGTCGGCTCGGCCGAGGGCGTGGCGATGCTGCTCTTCTTCCTGGTCGCCTACCTCTTCACCAACATGGGCGCCTTCGCGGTGGCCACCTTCATCGGCGACGTCGAGGGCTCCGACGACATCGCCGCCTACCGTGGCCTCAACCGCCGCAGCCCGGGCCTGGCCCTGGCGATGCTGCTCTTCCTGCTCTCGCTGGGCGGCATCCCGTTCGTGGTCGGCTTCTGGGCGAAGCTCCACATGTTCATCGCCGCCTACCAGGGCGGGTTCATCTCCCTGGTGCTCGTCGGCGCCCTGCTCTCGGTGGTCGGCCTCTTCTACTACATGAAGATCGCCCGGAGCATTTACATGGAGGAGCCCGCTCCCGACGCCAAGCCGCTCCCGCAGATGGGCCTGGCGCTCAAGACCGGCCTGGTCGCCACCTGCGCGGGCGTGGTGGGGATCGGCGTCTACCCGGGTCCCTTCGTGGAGACGGCGCTCGCCGCGGCGAAGGTGCTCCTGCCGTAACACTGGCTCGATTTTCGGGGAACCGAACACGAGGGCCCGGACGGCGACGTCCGGGCCCTTGGTGTTTTCGGGGCCGGCCCCCGGCGACGGCGCGACCCCCCGCCGGAAGGCGCCCGCGCTCGCGGCACCGCTACTTCGGCGGCGCGAGGAGCTGCAGGGCGAGCTTGGCGCCGTTGGCGATGCAGTCGTTGAAGCCGACGCCGTGGTAGGCGTTGCCGGCGAGGTGCAGGCCGGCGATGGGAGCGACCCGGGCCTCGATCTCCGCGACCCGGGCGGCGTGGCCGACCACGTACTGCGGGATCGCCCGCTCCCACTTCACCACCACGGCGAGCGCGGGATCGCCGTGGGCTCCGACCAGCGCGCCGACCTCCGCGGTGGCGAGCCGGATCAGCTCGTCCTCCGGGAGCCCGGCGAGGTCGGGCCGGGTGGCGCCGCCGATCATCGTCGTGAACAGGGTCTGCCCCTCCGGCGCGCGCCAGGGGAAGATCGAGTGGACCAGGACCGCGCCCAGGATCGACCTCCCCTCCCGCGGCGGGATCAGGAACCCGAAGCCCTCCTTCGGCTGCGCGAGGCGGAGCTTCGGCCAGGAGAGGTGGACCACCGCCACCGGCGCGTAGGGGATGCCCCCGGCCAGCCCGGCGGCGGCGGCCTCGTGGGGGGCGAGGAGCGCCGCGGTGTCGTCCGCGGGACAGGCCAGGGC
>JAEZJH010000073.1 GCA_023436385.1 Pseudomonadota bacterium | reverse complement strand
GCCTGGGCGTGGGCGGCTGGGTCGCCATCGCGCTGATCCTCGCCTTCTTCGTCCTGGTCGGCTGGAAGCTGGCCCGGCGGAAGCGGACCGCCCGGGAGGCGATGGAGCTGCCGCCGCGCCGCGAGGTGCCGGAGATCCCGCCCCCCGGCCCGCCGCCGGAGCACGTCCCCGTCGACCGGGAGGCCGAGGCCCGGCGCGCCGAGGCCCGGGTGGCGGAGGAGGCCCGGCGGGCCGAGGAGCAGGCCCGGCGCAAGGCCGAGTACGACGAGCGCAAGCGCCGCGAGGCCGAGGAGCGGGCCCGGAAGCTCGAGGAGGAGGCCAGCCTTTCCGCCGAGGAGCTGGCGTTCCGGAAGCAGGAAGAGGCCCGGCTCGCCGAGGAGGCCCGCCTCGCCAGGGCCCGGGAGGAAGAGGAGCAGCGCCTCCTCCGGGCCGAGGAAGAGGAGCGGAAGAAGGCCGAGTACAAGGCCCGCAAGGAGGCCGAGCGCGCCGAGCGCGAGCGGAAGCGGGCGGAGGCGGCCGAGGCCGAGGCGGCCCGGCTCCGGGCGATCGAGGAGGAGCGGCAGCGGGCGCTCGAGGAGGAGCGGCGGAAGGAAGAGGAGCGCAAGCGCCGCGCCGCCGCCGAGGGCGGGAAGACCCTGGCCGAGGGCCTGGCCAAGACCCGCGAGGGCGGCTTCGTCGCCCGGCTGGCCGGGCTCTTCGGCGGCAAGGCGGAGATCTCCGAGACCAACATCGCCGAGCTCGAGGAGATCCTTTTCACCGCCGACATCGGCGTCCGCACCTCGATGAACCTGGTCGACCACGCCCGGGAGCGGCTGAAGAACCGGGAGCTGGGGAACCCCGACAAGCTCCGGGCGGCGATCCGCAATGACGTCGAGGAGATCCTGGCGAAGGCCCAGGAGGGCGACCCCCGCCCGCCGCTCGAGGGCCTGGGCCTGCCGCTCGGGGAGAAGCGCCCGTGGGTGATCATGGTGGTCGGCGTCAACGGCGCCGGGAAGACCACCACCATCGGCAAGCTGGCGGCGAAGCTGAAGGCCCGCGGCCACTCGGTGATCCTCGCCGCCGGCGACACCTTCCGGGCGGCGGCCACCGAGCAGCTCGACGTCTGGGCCGAGCGGGCGGAGGTGCCGATCGTCAAGGGCCCGGAGAACGGCGACCCCGGCGCGGTGGTCTTCGACGCGGTGAAGCGGGCCACGGTCGAGGGGATCGACGTGGTGATCGCCGACACGGCCGGCCGCCTCCACACCAAGGCCCCGCTGATGGAGGAGCTGAAGCGGGTGAAGCGGGTGATCGGCAAGGCCCGGGAGGGCGCGCCGGACGAGACGCTGCTGGTCCTCGACGCCACCAACGGCCAGAACGCCATCCAGCAGGCCCGGCAGTTCCACGAGGCCCTGGGCGTCACCGGCATCGTCCTCACCAAGCTCGACGGCACGGCCAAGGGCGGCGTGGTGATCGGCATCGGCGACGAGCTGAAGATCCCGGTGCGGATGATCGGGATCGGGGAATCCCTGGCCGACCTGCGGCCGTTCGACCCCAAGGAATTCGTGGCTGCTCTCTTCGGCTAACCTCCCCCCAACCGATTGGACTGCATGCGCCCCACGGTCCTCCTCTTCGACATCGACGGCACCCTGATCTCCACCGGAGGCGCCGGGCGCCGGGCCATCGAGCGCGCCTTCGCCGTGCATTGCGGCCGCGCCGATGCCTGCTCGAGCTTTCGCTTCGACGGGATGACCGACCGCGGGATCGTGCGGAAGGCCCTCCAGGCGATCGAGATCGAGCCGACCGAGGCGGCGATCGACGAGGTCCTCGCCGCCTACGTGGCGATCCTCGAGGAGGAGGTCGCCCGCTCGCCCCGCTACCGGATCCACGCCGGGATGGAGCGGGCGCTGGAGGCGAGCCTGGCCCGGAAGAACGTGGCGGTGGGCCTGGGGACCGGAAACATCCGCGAGGGCGCCCGGGTGAAGCTGACCCGGGGCGGGATCTACGGCTGTTTCTCCTTCGGCGGGTTCGGCTCCGACCACGAGCACCGCCCCACGCTGATCGAGATCGGCGCCCGCCGGGGTGCCGCCGCCCTGGGCGAGCCCTTCGAGGCCTGCCGGGTGGTGATCATCGGTGACACCCCGAGCGACGTGGCCGCGGCCCAGGCGATCGGCGCCGAGTGTATCGGCGTCGGCACCGGCAGCTTCACCCCCGAACAGCTCCTCGCCTGTGGCGCCACCCACGCCTTCGCCGACCTCGCGGCCCCCGGGGCCCTCGGGGTCCTCCTCGACGGCGCCGGCGGTTGACAGCCCGGCCGTCCCCGGGCGACCGTGTGCGATACATGTTCCTCGCGCTCCTCCAGGCGATGCGGCCGCGCCAGTGGGTGAAGAATGGCTTCCTCTTCGCCCCGCTGGTCTTCTCGAAGAACCTCTTCCACGGCGACCTGCTCCTCCGGGCGGCCGCCGCGTTCGGGCTCTTCTGCGCCATCGCCTCCGCCGTCTACCTGGCGAACGACGTCCTCGACGCCGAGGACGATCGCCGGCACCCGGTCAAGCGGAACCGGCCGGTGGCCTCCGGCCGGCTCCCGGCCTGGCTCGCGCTGGTGGTGGCGACGGTCCTCGCCGCCGGCGGGCTCTGGGCCGCGTTCGCGCTGGCCCCGGCGTTCGCCGGGATCCTGATCGCCTACCTGGCGATCAACGTCGCCTACACGCTGGGACTGAAGCGCCTCGCCTACGTGGACGTGGTGGTGATCGCCGTGGGCTTCGTGCTCCGGGTCCTCGCCGGCGCCGTCGCCATCGACGTGAAGGCCAGCTTCTGGCTCTTCGCCTGCACCTTCTGCCTGGCGATGTTCCTCGCCCTGGGGAAGCGCAAGCACGAGCTGCTCGCCGCGGCGGCGGCCGGGAGCGACGGCACCGCCCACCGCAAGGCCCTCGGCCGCTACGACCTCACCACCGTCGACCGGGCGCTGCTGATGGCCGGCACCAGCGCGGTGTGGACCTACGTGCTCTACACGCTGGCCCCCGAGACCCGGGAGAACTTCCACACGGTGCTGCTCGCCTTCACCGTGCCCTTCCCGGCCTTCGGCGTGTTCCGGTTCATGTCGCTGGTCGACAAGGCGACAAGGGCGTCGAGCCCCACCGAGGCGCTGATCACCGACGTGCCCTTCGCCGCCAACATGGCCCTGTGGTTGGCCTCGGTGGTGGCGATCCTCTACTGGGCCGCCAACGCCCTCGGTCTCCCGTAGCGGCGATCAGAGCCGGAGCCCGAGGGCCAGTTCCGGCCCGGCGTAGAACGTCCCCAGGTACAGGGCCCGGAGCCCGACGCGGACGTAGACCGGGCCGTCCACGAAGGAGACGCCGGCCCCGAAGTCGTGGGCGGTGAGGCCCTCGAAGACGAGCACGTCCTCGTGGAGATCGATCCGCGGCGACCGCTCGCCGCCGGTCCGGAGTTCGAGCCCCAGGCCCGCGTCGAAGCCGAAGCGGTTGTCGCCATCGCCCAGGCCGAGGAGCGCGCCGCCCAGGCGCAGCTCGGGGCGAACGGCGGCGCTGCCGAACCCGAAGGCGAGGCGGACCCCGCCCACCGGCAGGTGATCCCAGCGCTCGTCGATCCGCTCCCAGAGACCGGTGTACCAGACCTCGAGGCCCGGTCCCGGGTCCCGGGTCCGCACCACCGCGCGGGCGTCGAACGAGGCGTTGGGCAGGTCGGCGACGATCCACGAGCCGGTGGCCCGGAGATCGACCTCCGCGTGGCTGTCCGGGGGCGGCGGGAGCCGCGGGGACGCGGCGGCGGCGGTGACGCCGAAGGCCTCCGGGGAGTCCCGGAAGTCCTCCATGGCGAAGTCGTCGAGTTCCGTGGCGGGAGCCGAGACCTCCCGGTCCGTGGCGGCGAGGGCCCCGGGCCGGGCCGTCCCGTCGTTCGGGTCGGTCGCCTCCGGCGTGACCGGGAAACCCGCCGCGGCGCCGGCCGGCCCGCCGCTGTCCGGGTCGGTCGCCGCCGGCGTGACCGGAATTCTCCTCGCGGCGACGGCCGGGCTGCCCTCGTCCTCGCGGAGCTCCGCCGGCGAAACCGGCCGATCGGGCATCCAGCCGGGCGGCGGGGCCTCCTCGCCGGCAGCGGGGTCCGCTAGGGCGAAGGGATCGTCCTCCGGGACCAGGTGCTCGGGCAGGGCTCCTCCGGCGTCCTCGGGAGGGAGCGGTTCGTACTCCCGGCGATCGGACGGCCCTTCGAGACCGGGCGCCGGCGGCACCGCGGGCTCCGCGGGTCCTGCCGCTTCGTCGGCCGCGATGTCCGCCGCCACCTGCCCGGCCACGTCGCAGCCGGTGGAGAGACAGCCGGAGAAGAAAGCGCCCAGGCAGGAGCCGGCGAAGTCCCCGTCCCCGCCGTCGTGGTGGTCGTGGTGCGAGGACCTGGATTTCTGGCCCTTCTTCCCGGCCGACCGGCGGGTCTGCTCGTGTTTGGAGGCGGCGGCCGCGTGATCGGCCACGAGGAGGACGGCGAGGGCGAGGAGGAGGGATCGGCCACGCATCGGGTTGTCTCCGGTGCCGCGAGCGAATGCATGCGACGTGCCCCGCCCAGGTCCTTCGGTTTTCGCGCGTTTTCGCGACGTCCCCGGCCGGCCGGACCACCGCACCCGGGCACGGATGTCCGATTTTCGCGTTCCGCCGCGGCATGTCGCGCGTTCGCCTGGCGTGTGTTTACCGATCACCGGGAGCGGACTTGCGCGCCGGCGTCGGCCGGGGGAGGCTGGGGTGGCGACCCATCGTGGGCCGCCGTTCGCGCCGGAAACCCATGCCTCGTCCGACGGTCATCCTGCTCCTCGTCCTCGCCTGTACCGGGGCCCTCGCC
>JAEZJH010000008.1 GCA_023436385.1 Pseudomonadota bacterium | reverse complement strand
GCACCCGCTCGAGCGGCAACTCCACCCCCAGGTCACCGCGGGCGACCATCAGCACGTCGGCAGCGTCGGCGATCGCCACCAGATCGTTCAGCGCCTCGGGCTTCTCGATCTTGGCGACGACCGGCGTCTCCCCGGCGAGCGCCTTCGCCTCCCGGACATCGGCGGCGCTCCTCACGAACGAGAGCGCCAGGTAGTCGACACCGAGTTGCAGGCCCAGCTCGAGGTCCCGGCGATCCTTCTCGGTGAGGGAGGGCGCGGAGACCCGGGTGCCCGGGAGGTTGATCCCCTGGTGGCTCTTCAGCCGTCCGCCGACGACCACCCGGCAGCCGATCTCGGTGGACGAGCGCTTCTCCGTCACCTCGAGCCGGAGCCGGCCGTCGGCGAGGAGTATCGGCTGGCCCACCTCCACGTCGTCCGGGAGGCCGGTGTAGGTGGTGCCGAAGCGGCCCGCGTCCCCCTCGATCACCAGGGTGGTGATCGCCACCGGATCGCCGGCGCGAAGCAACACCTCGCCGCCCCGCAGCCATCCGGCGCGGATCTTCGGGCCCTGGAGGTCCTGGAGGACGGCCACGGGCCTGCCGACGCGGTCGGCGGCCTCGCGGATGTGGCGGAGGCGCCGCTCGTGATCGGCGGCGTCTCCGTGGGAGAAGTTGAGACGGGCGACGTCCAGCCCGGCCCGGATCAAGGCCTCGATCGTCTCCGGGGCGTCGGACGCGGGCCCCAGGGTGCAGACGATCTTGGCCTTGCGGGCGGTCACCGTTCGTCTTCGTCCTCGTCCTCGGGTTCCTCGTCGACGTCCTCGTCCTCGTCGAGCTCGTCCTCGTCCTCCTCTTCGTCCTCGTCCTCGTCCTCGTCTTCCTCCTCGGCCTTCCCCTCGTCGTACGGCGGGGGCAGGTCGTCGGATTCGACAGCGAGGGCGACGGAGAAGCGGGCTCGGAGATCGGCGGTGCGGGCGAACAGCTCGTCGAGGGCCCCGGCGAACTCTTCCACGAGCTTACCGGGCGCCTTCTGATCGCAGTTGGGACACTGCAGCTTGCCCTCTTCGATCAGGTCGGCGAAGTCGACCTCGAACGACCCATCGCAGCGCTGGCAGGTGAAATCGACGGTCATGCCCGGCTAGGTAGCGAACCCCTCCGCGGGAGGTCAAGTGGGAAGGAGATCGTCCACAGGCGGACCCCATCGCACCTTTGCCGGGTTGACCCTCCGGAGGCCGGAGATTAGGTCTGGCGGCCAGCCGCAGGGGGTCGAAAGCAGGGGGGAAGATGACGCCGGGAGTACGGGGGCCGTACGTGCCGCCGCCTCCGCCGCGCGATGCCGCGACCATGCTCGAGGTCCTGCACCGCCGGGTCGAGGAGCTCGGGGCCCGCCCGGCGTTCCGGGTGCGGCGGGGATCGATCTGGGAACCGATCTCCTACCGCGGCTACGGCGACCTCGTCCGCCGCTTCGCCAAGGGCCTCCTCTCCCTCGGCCTCCCCCGCGGCTCGATCGTCGGGATCCTCGGCGAGAACCGGCCGGAGTGGGTGATCGCCGATCTCGGGGCGATGGCCGCGGGCGTGGTCCCGGCCGGCCTGCCGGCGAACGGGAGCCCGGAGCTCTGGGCGGACATCCTCGCCGGCGCGCAGGCGGCGGCGGTGGTGGTCGAGGGCGCGTTTTGGGACCGGCTCGCGCCGCTCCTCCCCGGCCTGCCGGCGCTGCGCCATGCGGTGGTCATCGACGGGCCGGCCGCTCCGCCGGCGCTGTCCTTCGACCAGCTGCTGGCGCGGGGGGACGCACTCCCGGACGAGCGTTACCGGGAGGCGGTCGAGGCCCTCCGCCCCGACTCCCTCGCCACCCTGGTCTACACCTCCGGCACCACCGGCCGGCCCCGGGGCGTGCGCCTCACCCACCGCAACCTGGTCTTCACCGCCGATCGCCTCACCGCGACCCTGGGCACCGCCGGGGAGGAGCGGCTCCTCTCCTACCTTCCGCTCTCCCACGTGGCCGAGCAGCTGATCACGGTGCACCTCGCGCTCTGGAACGGGATCGAGGTCTGCTTCTCCCGGGGGATCGACCGCCTCCGGGAGGACCTCCGGGAGACCCGACCGACCCTGTTCTTCGGCGTGCCGCGGGTCTGGGAGAAGCTCCGGGCCGGGATCCAGGCGGCGGCGGACGAGCCGGGGGAAGGTCCCGTGGGCAGGGCGCGGGCCGTTGCCCGGCGGCGGCTCCTGGAGCGAACCCGGGAAGTCGGCGGCCGGGCCTGGCGGCGGCGGCAGAACGACCTTCCGCTCCCGCCGTCCCTCGCCCTCGCGGAGGCCGCGCTCCAGCGGCTCGTCTCCCGGCGGATCCGCGCCGCCCTCGGCTTCGATCGCCTCCGGGCCGGCTTCACCGCCGCCGCGCCGATCGGCTTGGAGGTCCTCGACTTCTTCTGGTCCCTGGGGATCCCGGTGCTGGAGATCTACGGCCAGTCGGAGGGCACCGGCCCCACCTCCGTGAACACGCCCGACGCCTACCGGGTCGGCTCCGCCGGCCGGCCGCTCCCCGGGGTGGAGGTGCGGATCGCCGGCGACGGCGAGATCCTGGTCCGGGGCGGGAACGTCTTCGACGGCTACCAGGGCGACGAGGCCACCACCCGGGCGACGATCGACGAGGACGGCTGGCTCCACACCGGCGACGTCGGCTCCCTCGACCCGGACGGCTTCCTCCACGTCACCGACCGGAAGAAGGAGCTCTTGGTCACCTCCACCGGGAAGAAGGTGGCGCCGGCGGCGATCGAGGCGGTGCTCAACTCGATCGCGCCGGTGGGCCACGCGGTGGTGGTCGGCGAGCGCCGCCCGTACCTGGGGGCGCTCCTGGCCCTCGACCCGGCCCTGGCGGAGGCCTGGGCCCGGGCCCGGGGGATCCCGTACGCCGGCCTCGAGGGCCTCGCCGCCGATCCCCGGCTCCACGAGCACCTCTCCGCGGAGCTGGAGGCACGGCTCAACTCCCGGGTGGCCCGCCACGAGGCGGTGCGGCGG
>JAEZJH010000574.1 GCA_023436385.1 Pseudomonadota bacterium | reverse complement strand
CCCTCCGACGCCCTCCCCTCCCTACGCCCCGGCTTCCTTGCCCCCCGGGCCCTCCTCGAGCAGCTCGCCCAGCACCTGCACCACGGTCTCCGCGGCCTCGGGCGGGCCGTCGAGGGCGTGGCTCAGGCTCCACAGCGCCTTCTCGAGCACGAAGGCGTCGAGCATCGCCTCCAGCTCCTGGTAGTCGCGGGGGACGAAGGGGAAGCCACCCAGGCGGTCCAGGTAGGAGCGCAGGAAGGCGGCGCCGGTCCAGGCCTGCCAGACGTGGGACCAGGGGGCGGCGTCGTGGCGGTCGCCCTCGCGGACCACCGCCGGGTCGTGGAGGGATTCGGTCGCGGTCTCGCGCAGCGAATACAACACGCCCGCGACGTCGCGGAGCGGGGAGCGCTTCCGGCGGCGCTCCGCCAGATCGCGGGCCCGGTCGCCCTCGAAGTCGACCAGCACCCAGCTCTTGCCGGCATGGAGGATCTTGGCGAGGGTGAGGTTGCCGTGGCAGCGCGCCCGCAAGGCGGTGAGCCGGCGCTCCCTTAGCGGGGTGAAGCGCTCGTAGAGCGGGCCCTCGAGATCGCCGATCCGGTGGGCGACGGGGACGCAGCTCTCCGGTAGCGTCGCGTGGCGGAGCTTGCGGATCACCCGGCCGGTCAGGTTGCGCATGGTCTGGTACGTCGAGCGCTGATCGAGGGCGGAGTACGGCTCGGGGGCGAAGGCGAGGTCGTCGGCGGTGCCGGCCAGGGCCAGCTGCACCTCGGCGACGCGGGCGCCGAGGTCGCGGACGGTCTCGAGGTAGGCGCCGACCCGGTCGACGACGGGGAGCGGCGGATCGAGGAGCGCGAGGCGGACCGGGGTCCGCTCCGGCAACGGCGGCGGGGGGGCGCGGCCGCCCTCGGTGACCACCCGCTCGAAGAACCGGGAGAGCTCCTCCCGCGTGAAGGCCCGGGCGTCGCCAGCGTTGGGGACCCAGGGCTGCAGCGTCGCCAGGGTGATCGGCTCGCCGCGGCGGCGGCGGCGGTACTCGAGGGTGCCCAGGACCGGGGGCGCGCCGTCGGTGCCGCGGCGTTCGGCGAGGTAGCGGCCGATGTCGACCTCCGGGCTGGTGCCCTCGTCGAGCTTCCGAACCAGCTTCAGGAAGTAGCGGTCGGCGAAGTTCAAGGCGGCGTTGCCCCGCTCCGCCTTGACGATCCGGACCTCAAGGGGAACGGCTCCCTCCACTCCCTCCCGCCGGGTCCCGGACAGCTCGCCCTCCGTGCCCCTCAGGCGCACGGCGCGGAACACCGTCTCCAGGAACGGCCGGCAGCTGGCGGGATCGGCCAGGGCCTCGAAGAGGATCCCCGGCACGGTGCCGTCCTCGCTCTCCAGGCGGACCGCGGCCACCACCGCCTGCGGGTAGCGCAGGCGGATCTCCCCGGCCGCCTCCTCGGGCGCGAAGGCCAGGGGGAGCTGGTAGATGTCGGTCTCTCCCTCGGCGAAGTCGACGGCGACGAGGAGCGTCCGGACGGTGGTGTCGCCGGCGGAGAGCGGGAACGACTCGAGGATCCGGGCCGTGGTGATCGTCCGGCCCCGGGGCTCGAACCAGGCGCGGGCGGAGAGATACGCGGGCAGCGCCTCCTCGAGGAGCACCCGCTCGTCACCGGCGACCAGGTTCTCCCACGGCGCGGGGGTGGCGAGGACCGGGGGCTGGTAGCCCGCCCGGCGGGCCTCCTGCCGCGCGTCCTTGGGCGGGACCAGGTTGAACCAGTAGAACGAGTGGCCGCTCAGGGTGAGGAGGTACGGCAGCTCGCCGATCGGCGGGAACTCGCTCCGGCCGAACAGCTCCACCGGGATCATCCCCTTCAGCCCGTGGAGATCCAGCTCCACGTACTGCGGGTAGCGGCAGAGGTTCGCCACCACCAGGAGGGTCTCCTCCTGGTAGCGGCGCACGAAGGCGAGGACCCGGGAGTTCTCCGGGCTGAGGAACTCGATGGTCCCCCGGCCGAAGGCCTGGAAGCGCCGGCGCAGCGCGATCATCCGCTTCGTCCACCAGAGCAGGGAGCTGGCGTTGTTCTGCTGCGCCTCCACGTTCAGCGACTCGTAGTGGTACTCCGGGTCGATGATCACCGGGAGGATCAGCCGCTGGGGATTGGCCCGGGAGAAGCCGGCGTTCCGGTCCGAGCTCCACTGCATCGGGGTGCGGACGCCGTTCCGGTCGCCGAGGAAGACGTTGTCTCCCATTCCGATCTCGTCGCCGTAGTACAAGACCGGCGTCCCCGGGAGCGAGAACAGGAGCCCCTTCATCAGCTCGATGTTGCGGCGGTCGTTGCCCACCAGCGGCGCCAGGCGCCGGCGGATCCCCAGGTTGATCCGCATCGTCGGATCGTGGGCGTACGCCTTGTACATGTAGTCGCGTTCCTCGTCGGTGACCATCTCCAGGGTCAGCTCATCGTGGTTGCGCAGGAACAGCGCCCACTGGGCCGACTCCGCGAGCATCGGGGTCTGGGCGAGGATGTCGATGATCGGGAAGCGGTCCTCCTGGTGGATGCTCATGAAGAGCCGGGGCATGATCGGGAAGTGGAAGTTCATTTGGCACTCGTCGCCCTTCCCGAAATACGCCGCGGCGTCCTCCGGCCACTGGTTCGCCTCCGCCAGCAGCATCCGGTTCTGGAACTTCTCGTCGACGTGGCTCCGGAGCTTCCGCAGGAACGCGTGGGTCTCCGGGAGGTTCTCGCAGTTGGTGCCCTCCCGCTCGTAGAGGTAGGGCACGGCGTCGAGGCGGAGGCCGTCCACCCCCAGCCCCAGCCAGAAATCGACCACCGCGAACACCGCGTCGTGGACGGCGGGGTTGTCGAAGTTCAGGTCCGGCGGGTGGGAGTAGAAGCGATGCCAGAAATAGGCCTTGGCCACCGGGTCCCAGGCCCAGTTCGAGTGCTCGAAGTCCTTGAAGATGATCCGGGCCTCCCGGTACCGGTCGGCGGTGTCGCTCCAGACGTAGAAATCCCGGTGGCTCGACCCCGGCGGCGCCCGCCGGGCCCGCTGGAACCAAGGGTGGGCGTCGGAGGTGTGGTTGATCACCAGCTCCGTCACCACCCGGAGCCCGCGGCGGTGGGCCTCCTCCAGGAAGTGCCGGAAGTCGTCGAGGGTCCCGTTCTCCGGGTGGACGTCGTAATATTCCGATATATCGTAGCCGTCGTCCTTGCCCGGCGACGGGTAGAACGGAAGCAACCAGAGGGTGTCGACCCCCAGGTCCTGCAGGTAGTCGAGCTTCGAGGCGAGACCGCGGAAGTCCCCCACCCCGTCGTCGTTCGAGTCCATGAACGAGCGGACCCGGAGCTCGTAGAGGATCGCGTCCTTGTACCAGCGCGGATCGTCCGAGAGCGGGACCACGCGCGCGCGTCGGAGCTGGTTGCGGATCATCGCTGGCGTCCCCCGCGGGTGGGCCGGCCGGCGGGCCGGATCGGGACGGGCTCGGGTGGGAGCCGATCGTAGGTGCGGCCGAGGAGCGCCAGGTACGCGGCCGTCTCGGCGGAGAGGGCGGACTCGGAGACCCGCCACTCCCAGTTCCCTTCCAGCGTCCCCGGCCGATTCATCCGGGCCTCCGCTCCCAGGCCGAGCACGTCCTGGAGCGGCACGATCGCCAGGTCGGCCACCGAGGCGAAGAGGGCCCGGACCATGTCGCGGTGAATCGCCCGGCCGTCGCTACCCAGGTAGCGGAGGGCGAACTCGCGCTCCACCTCCACCTGCTCCGGGGTCCGGGCGCTCCGGGGTCCGCCGGGATCCTGGAACCAGCCCACCACCGTGTCGTTGTCGTGGGTGCCGGTGTAGACCACCGCGTGCCGCGGGTAGAAGTGCGGCTTGAAGGTGGGCGCCTGGGGATCGGTGCCGAAGGCGAACTGGAGGATGCGGATCCCCGGCATCCCGAACCGGTCCCGGAGCGCGGTCACCTCCTCCGTCACCGCCCCCAGGTCCTCGGCGATCAGGGGCAGCCCGCCCACCGCCCGCTCCACCGCGCGGAAGAAGTGGGCGCCCGGCCCGGGAACCCACCGGCCGTTCATCGCGGTGGGCTCGTCGGCGGGGATCTCCCAGTAGCGGCTGAAGCCGATGAAGTGGTCGAGGCGCACGGCATCGAACCGGTGCAGCGTCTGCCGGAACCGCTCGATCCACCAGTCGTAGCCGACGCGGCGGAGGGTCGGCCACCGGTAGAGCGGGTTCCCCCAGCGCTGCCCGGTGCGGCTGAAGTAGTCCGGCGGAACCCCGGCGATCACCGTCGGCCGGCCGGTGGAGTCGAGGAAGAACAGCTCCCGGTGCGCCCAGACGTCGGAGGAGTCGTGGGCGACGAAGATCGGCACGTCGCCGATCAGGCCCACGCCGCGGCTAAGGGCGTGCTCCCGGAGCGCCCGCCACTGCCGCTCGAACAGCCACTGCTCGAAGCGGACGAAATCGAGTTCGTCGGCGAGGGCCTCCCGGGCCCGGGCCAGGGCCGCCGGCCGGCGATCCCGGACCCCGGCCTCCCACTCCACCCAGGAACGTTCGCCGTGGGCCCGCTTGAGCGCCCGGTAGAGCGCGAAGTCCTCGAGCCAGGCCCGGTTCTCCGCGGCGTAGGCCTCGATCTCCGCCCGCAGCCGCCGCTTCCGGCGGAGGTTCCGGTGGGCCTCCCGGAGGTGGCGCTCCCGGAAGGCCCGGGCGGCCGGGTAATCGACGCGGTCGGCCGGGAGCCGCACCTCCGCCAGATCCCGGGGCGGGATCAGCCCGAGAACCGCCAGGTCGTCGAGGTCGAGGAGCAGGGCCGAGCCGGCGAAGGCGGAGAGCGCGCTGTACGGCGAGTTGCCGTAGCCCACCGGCCCCACCGGCAGGGTCTGCCACCAGCGCTGCCCGGCCCCGACCAGGAAGTCGACGAAGCGATGCGCCTCCTCGCCCAGGTCGCCCGAGCCGTGGGGCCCCGGAAGCGAGGTCGGGTGGAGGAGCACGCCGCTCGCACGCTCTCCCAGGCGGGGTCCGGCCGGGGCCCCGGGCGCCTCTCGTGCTCGTTTCGCCATCGCGCCGCCCTACGGTGGCGACGAGCCCGCGTCCGGGCCACCGGGACGGCGATCCTGGCGATCAGGCCGCCTCGCGAACCGGACCCTCCGCCTCCAGGACCGCCCGGAGCT
>JAEZJH010000557.1 GCA_023436385.1 Pseudomonadota bacterium | reverse complement strand
GCCGACGCTGCCGACGACCAACGGGTTCCCCCCGACGACGCCGCCGGCGGGAGGCGAGTAGCGATACCGCGGCCGGGAGGAAGGCGGCAGGCCTTGACGGCCGGGCCGCCTTCCGTGCTTTCTACGCCGCCCGCTACGCTGCCATCGCCTGGGCCTTCGCCGCCTCGCGCTCGGCGCGCTTCGCGGCCTTCCGGGCCTTCCGCCGGTCCACCCGGCCGGCGACGCTCACGTAGAGCGCCGGGACCAGGAAGAGCGTCAGCAGCGTGGAGACCACCATGCCGCCCGCCACCGCCCGGCCCATCGGCGCCCAGGTCTCGGCGCCGTCGCCGCCGCCGATCGCCATCGGGATCATCCCGAGGATGGTGGTCAGCGCGGTCATCAGGATCGGCCGGAGGCGGGTCCGGGCGGCCTCCATCGCCGCCTCCTTCAGCGGCATCCCCTCGAGGCGCCGGTTCTTGAGCACGTCGACCAGGACGATGCCGTTGTTCACCACCACGCCGGCGAGCAGGATCAGACCGACCATCGCGCCCACCTGCAGCGTCGTCCCGGTGAGGAGCAGCGCCAGCACCACGCCGATCAGCGCCAGGGGGATGGTGAACATGATCACGAACGGCTCGATCAGCGACTCGAACTGCGACGCCATCACCATGTAGACGAGCACGCAGGCGGCCAGCAGCGCGTAGAACAGGTTGACGAACGACTCCTGCATGTCCTGGGCGCTGCCGCCGATCTCCGTGGTCATGCCGTCGGGAACGCCCAACTCCACCACCGCCGCCTCGACCGCGCTGGTCAGGGTCCCCAGGTCGATGCCCGCGGCGGTGACGTAGAGCGTGCCGTAGCGCCGCTGGTTCTCCCGGTGGATATCGATCGGGCCCAGGTCGTCGACCACCGCCGCCACCGAGGAGAGGGGCACCGTGCCCCCGCCCGGAAGCGGAACCGGGAGCATCCGGAGCCGGGTGAGATCCGACCGCTCCTCCACCGGCGCCCGGACCTTGACCGCAATGTCGTCGCCGTCCTCGCGGTAGTAGGTGGCGTCGGTGCCCTGGAAGTAGGTGGAGACCGTGCTCGCCACCACCGCCGGGGAGAGGCCCAGCACCCGGAGGCGCTCGCGGTCGATGCGGACGTTGATCTCCGGCCGGCCGGCCTCGAGGGAGAAGCGCACCGAGCCCGTGCCTTCCACGTCCTCCACCCGATCCCGGAGCCGCTCGCCGAACTTCCGGAGCTCGTCCAGGTCCTCCGCGTAGACCTTCAGCTCGAGGTCGCCGGTACCGCCGCCCAGGCCCTGGACCACCACCTCGATGTCGAGGCCCACCAGGTCCTCGAAGCGCTTCATCAGCGCCGTCTCGATCTCCTGCTGCGATCGGGTCCGCTCCGAAATCGGCAGCAGCTTGGCGCGGATGGTGCCCTGGCTGGAGCTGCCACCCGACCAGACCGACATCCCCTCGCCCGGGCCGAAGTCGGAGCTGATCAGGGTAGCCTCCGGGACCTCGTCCCGGACCATCGCCTCCACCTCCGCCATCCGCGACTTCATCGACTCGAGCGAGATGCCCGGCTCGGCCCGCACCGTCAGCTGGACCTGCGACTGGTCGTTCTTGGCGAAGAAGTCGACGCCCATCACCGGCACCAGCGCCATCGTGCCGATGAACGCCACCGTGACCAGCGCGTAGAGGCGCAGCGGGTGCCGGAGCGCCTTCTCCAGCCACCGCGAGTACAACGGTCCCAGGTAGTCGAGGAACCGGGTCAGCTTGTGGAGCAGGTGGGCGAACCTGGTGTCGTCGCCCTTCCCCAGCATCCGCGAGGCCATCAGCGGTACCAGGGAGAGAGACACCACGAGCGATGACATCAGCGTCACCGCGATGGTGAGCGAGAGGTCCCGGAAGAGCTGGCCAGCCATCCCCTCCACCAGCAGGATGGGGAGGAAAACCACCACGGTGGTGAGGGTCGAGGCGACGACCGGCATCGCCATCTCCTTCGCCCCGTGGATCGCCGCCTGGATCCCGTGCTCGCCCTTCTCCACCCGCTGGAAGATCGCCTCGAGGACCACGATCCCGTTGTCCACCAGCATGCCGATGGCCAGCGCCAGGCCGGACATCGAGATCATGTTGAGGCTGACCTCGAGGGCGTCCATCACCCCGAAGGCGACCACCACCGAGATCGGGATGGCGAGCACGGTGATCAGGCTGGTGCGCCAGTTCCGGAGGAAGGCGAGGAGCACCAGGCCGGTAAGGAGGAAGGCCTGCCAGGCGGTCTCGGTGATGTTGGCCAGGGACTTGAGGATCGGGTCGGCCTGGTCGAAGACCGGGACGATCTCCACGCCCTCGGGGAGCCGCGCCTCGATCTTCGGCAGCGCCGCGAACACCTCCCGGGCGACCTGCACGGTGTTGGCGTCCGACTGCCGGCGAATCGCCATCATCACCGCGCTCTTGCCGTCGGTGGTGACGATCTGCCGCTGCTCCTCGAAGCCGTCGACGATGTCCGCCACCTCGGCGAGCGGGATCGGCCGGCCGCCGGCGACGCCCACCACCACGTCCCGCAGCTCCTTCGGATCCTCGAACTGGGCCCGGGTTTGGACGGTGAGTTCCTGCTTCGGTCCGTCGACGTAGCCACCGGCGACGATCACGTTGGCGCCCCGGAGGGCGTCGACGATCTGCGAGGGCGCGATCCCGGTGGCCTGGAGCTTGTCGGCGTGGATGCGGACGGCGATCTCCCGCTGCAGGCCGCCGATCACGTCCGCCGAGGCCACGCCCGGGAGCCGGGCGATGTACGGCTCGATCTCGTCCTCCGCCAGCTGCCGCATCCGGTAGCCGTCGAGCGGGCCGTTGATGTTCATGAACACCACCGGCGCGAGGCTCGGATCGAAGGCGAAGGTGAGCGGTTTCTCCGCGTCGTCGGGGAGGACCGACTCGGCGAAGATCTCCAGGTTTTTGCGGACCTTCACCTCGGCGTCGTCCATGTCGACGCCCCAGGCGAACTCGATGATCACCATCGAGGTGCCCTGGCGGGAGATCGAGGTGACGTCCTCGACGTTCTCCACGGTGGAGACCGCCTGCTCGATCTGCCGGGTGACCAGGTTCTCCACGTCCTCCGGGCTGGCCCCGGGCATGGAGGTGATCACCGCCACTACCGGGAACTCGATGTCCGGGTACTGGTCGAGCGGCAGCCGCGACAGCGAGAAGAGGCCGAAGCCGACCACGCACAGGTACAGCATCGCCGTGGTGACCGGCTTCTTGACCGAAAGTTCTCCCAGGTTCATCGAACGGCCTCCGCCGCCGTGCCCTCGCCGCCCTCGGTCTTCGTCCCGGTGGACGGAGCCGCGGCCCCGTCCGTCCCGGCACCGCCGGCGGGCGCGGGTGCGCCGTCCTCGCGGATCGGGTTGTCGTCCCGGAGGAGGTGCTGGCCCTTCACGATCACCTTCTCCCCGCCGGCGAGGCCCTCGAGGACCTCCATCTGCTCACCGTAGCGCTGCCCCACCTTCACGTTCCGCCGCTGCGCGACCTCGCCCTCCTGGACGAAGATCACCGCGCTGCCGTCGCGATCGGTGTCGGAGGTGAGGAGCGGCGCGCCCCCCGGGGCCCGGGTAGCCCCCCCCCCCCCGGCGGGCGGGG
>JAEZJH010000474.1 GCA_023436385.1 Pseudomonadota bacterium | reverse complement strand
GTGCCGAGCCAGAAGATCCCCGGGTCGGTCCCGACGAGCCGGCCCGCATCGAGGACGAACTGCGGCTGGGTCATCAGCGTGGCTGCCTCGTTGTCGGTGCCGTAGAGGTCGGCGAAGCCCTCGAAGGAGAAGCCGACGCCGGCGACGTCGAACGGCGCCTTCCAGACCAGCGTGGCCTGGTAGGTGGCGTCGTTGAAGTTGTCCTTGCGGGCCAAGGCGTTGATCTGGAAGAGCACGAAGCCCGGGATCTTCAGGTCGACGCCGAGGCCGCCCATGTTGGCCTCGAAGCCCCCGCTGCCACGGTCGAACTCGGCGACGATCAGCACGTCGGAGAGCGGGCCGCCGCCGACCTGCGTCCCGAAGATCTTCGAGAGGGAGAGGCGCGGGGTCACCTCGCCGTAGATCTGGTTGTACGTCCCGTTCCCGAAGCGGCCGCCGGCGAGGTCGGCGAAGAAGAAGGCGTCGCCGTACTTCCACTCGGCGAAGGTCTCCACCGTCACCGTGGTCATGTGGCCGGTCTCGGTGATGTTGCCGTTGCCGCTCTTGTCCTCGAAGTCGGCGCCCCAGAGGCCGGAGACGCCCAGGTAACGGAAGCCCCCACCGTTGGCGGAAGCGGTCGCGGGGAGGAGGGCGGCCAGCGCCAAGGCGGCGAGGCCGGCAGTCAGCCGGACGTGGAAGTTCATGCGTTCGAGCTCCTGCGGCCCGGTTGGAGGAGCGGCCGCGGCGCCGCTTCCATCGCACACCCCGGGGGGTGGCCGGAAGCGGGATCGAAGGTCGGACACTGAACAGGAACCGACCAGACGGGGGATTGCTCCAAAACGGAACACCATCCCGGCGGCGACCAGGCGGTAGGATGGCCGCTCTCCAGCACCGACCACCGGAACGGCCCGAGGGCCGCTCCCACGTCCCCTCCGGTCCACGGCCTTTCGTCGCCGGGTGCCGCCGATCCGAGGACGCCATGAACGCGCCGGGCCCGATCTCCCTCGCCTTCCTCGCGCTCCTCCTCTTCGCCTGCGGGGGAACGGAAGTCGGCGGAACCCGCCCGCGCTGCGGCGACGGCGTCATCAACACCGACGAGGAGTGCGACGAGCCGACGAGCCCGTTCTGCCGGGCCGACTGCACCCGGGTCCGCTGCGGCGACGGGATCCTCGATCCCGGCGAGGGGTGCGACGGCGAACCGGACTGCCGGTCGAATTGCACGCGGGTCGGCTGCGGCGACGGGATCCTCGATCCCGGCGAGGAGTGTGACGGCGAGCCGACCTGCCGCCCGGATTGCACGCGGATCCGCTGCGGCGACGGCCGCCGGGACGCCGGCGAGGAGTGCGACGCCCCGGCCGATCCGACCTGCCGCGCCGATTGCACCCGGGTCCGCTGCGGCGACGGGATCCTCGATCCCGGCGAGCAGTGCGACGGCGAGCCGGACTGCCGCCCGGACTGCACCTTCGACCGCTGTGGCGACGGCGTCATCGACGCCAACGAGGAGTGCGACGATCCGGCCGATTCGGCGTGCCGTCCCGACTGCACCCGGGTCCGCTGCGGCGACGGCATCCTCGATCCCGTCGAGGAGTGCGACGCTCCCCAGGACCCCGGCTGTCGCCGGGATTGCACCGCGGCTCGCTGTGGCGACGGACGCACGGACTACGGCGAGGAGTGCGACGACGGCAACGACGAGCCGGGCGACGGCTGCGCTCCCGACTGCGTCCACGAGCCGTGGTGGTGGGAGCTGTGTGAACTCGGGAAGACGTGCCCGACGGTCGGGGGGGTCCGGCACCACTGCGTCGACCCCGACGACGACGGCCGGGGCATGGGCTGGTGCGTCCCGATGGTCTCGATCGGCGACCAATGCGATCCCGCCCGGGCCGCCTCCGTCTGCGAGCCGGGCGCGACCTGCCGTCAGGTGTTCGGCGATGTCTCGCCCACGCCGTGGAGCTGCTACTCCCGCTGCACCGACGGGATCCTCGAGCCCGACGAGGCGTGCGATCACCGCGCGAACGGGCTGTGTGATCCGGGCTGCGTGCCCCCCGCCGCCACCTGCGAGGCTCCGGCCGAACTCGATCGGGCCTGGGACTCGTGGGTCGAGTCCGCGGTGTGGCGGAGCGAGCGGCCGGTCTCCGGCTCGGCCCCGGCGCCGAGCTGCACGCCGTCGGCGGCCGGGGCCGGGGCGATCGCCCGCTTCCGGGCCCCGCTGTCCGCCGAGTGGCTGTTCACCTTCGAGCCGCTCGACTTCGCCGGGGCGCTGGCCCTGGTTCCCGCCGACGGCTGCGGCGATCCGGCCCGGGAGCTGGGCTGCGTCGCCGGCTTCCCCGGGGAGCCGGTCACCCTGGTGCGGCAGCTCGCGAGTGGCGAGACGGTGCTGCTCGCCCTGGGCGGCCTCACCGGCGCGCCCTTCCGCCTCTCCGCCCGGCTCCGGGTCGGGGTCTGCGGCGACGGCGTCGTATCTCCCTTTTCCGAGCAGTGCGACGACGGAAACACCACCTCCGGCGACGGCTGCTCGGAGCTGTGTCTCGACGAGCTGGTCGAGCGAGACGCCTGTGGGGCGCCGGAGGTGACCGCCTACTGGGGTGGCAAGCTCCTCCCCGCGGACGGCGACGACACGGCGCCCTCCTGTGCCCCGGACGCGGGCCCCGCCGACGCCGCCTTCCGGTTCGTCGCCCCCGCCGCCGGACGGTACGAGTTCTCGGCCTCGGTGGACCGCGGCCCCGCCGCCCTCTCCCTCCGCGACGAGGCGTGCGGCGCGACCGAACACGGGTGCGCGCCGATCCTCCCGGGCTTTGGCACGAGCGGCGTCCTGGTCCGGGACCTCGCCGCCGGCGAGGCGGTGGCGGCGGCGATCGACGGACCCGCCGGCGCCCGGTTCTCCCTGGGGGTGGAGCCCGTGGTCTGCGGCGACGGCCGCCGCGCCGCCACCGAAGAGTGCGACGGCGAGTACTGGTGCATGTCGACCTGCCTCACCGGCTCCCGGGAGCTCGAGCCCAACGACACCCCGGAGACCGCCGAGTTCCCGGCGCTCGAGCCCCTTCGCCGGGCCTACCTCGCCGACGCCGCCGACGTCGATACCTGGATGGTGGAGACCCCCGCCAACGGCACCGGCCGTCCGGTGGTCCGCCGGGTCACCGTCGGCCTCGGCACCCCCGGCGCCTGCATCCCGCCCGGTCCCGGCACCGACTTCCTCCGCCTGCGCCTCGTCGACGAGGAGGGGAAGCTCCTCGCCGAGGTCCGCTCGCGGGGCCCGGGCGCCTGCCCGGAGCTGGCCTTCGAGACCATTCCCGAAGAGATCTATTACGTGCAGGTGGTCCGCGGCGCCGACGCCGGCGAGGGGCCGATCGGGCCCTACTTCTTCCTCCGCTGACGCCGAGATAGTCCGGACCCGCACCGTCAAGACACGGCGCGTCGGGCGTTGGACCAGGTACACCCATCGCCCACCCGGACGAAATCCGGAACCGCTTTCGCCCGGCCGCGTTAGCATCCCCCTACTCGCGCGCGTATCCGTACGCGGAGGGGGTCAGCGGTGAAGCACATTCGCTCGGTGATCGCGGGTTCCGGCCGTCACATCCCGACGCAGGTGATGCCCAACGCGGCGTTCCTCGAGCACGTGTTCCTCGACGCGGACGGCACGCCGATCGACAAGTCCAACGACCAGATCCTCGAGCAGTTCGAGGCGATCACCGCCATCCGGGAGCGCCGCTATGCGTTGCCGGAGCAGCTCAACTCGGACCTCGCCTACCTCGCCGGACGCGACGCCCTCGCCTCCTCCGGGATCGACCCGGAGAGCCTCGACACCATCGTCGTCGCCCACAACTTCGGCGATGTCCGGCACGGGCACTACCGCTCCGACACCGTCCCCTCCCTCGCCTCTCGGGTGAAGGCCAAGCTGAAGATCCGAAACCCGGGGACGGTGGCCTTCGACCTGCTCTTCGGCTGCCCGGGCTGGGTCCAGGCGGTGATCCAGGTCGACGCGATGATCCGCGCCGGCGACATCCGCCGGGCCCTGGTGATCGGCTCGGACACCCTCTCCCGGATCTCCGATCCCCACGATCGGGACAGCCTGATCTACGCCGACGGCGCCGGGGCGGCGATCCTCGAGGCCCGGGAGACCGAGGACGAGGGGATCCTCGCCCACGCGGCCCGCTCCGACACCCTGGAACACTCCTCGATGTTGCGGATGGCCCACTCCTACAATCCGCAGGCGTTCCTCGAGGCGCTCTTCCTGAAGATGGAGGGGCGCAAGCTCTACAAGTACGCGCTGAACCTGGTGGCCGGCGCGATGCACGCCGCCCTCGACCGCGCCCACCTCCCGATCACCGCGGTGAAGAAGATCCTCATCCACCAGGCCAACGGGAAGATGGACGAGGCGATCCTCCGGGAGTTCTATCGGACCGGCGGGATGGCGCCGCCCGCCGACGTCATGCCGATGACCATCTCCTGGCTCGGCAACAGCTCCGTGGCCACCGTGCCCACGCTCTACGACCTGATCCGCAAGGGCGAGCTCGAGGGGCACCGGATCGATCCGGGCGATGTGCTGCTCTTCGCCTCGGTGGGCGCGGGGATGAACATCAACGCCTTCGTGTATCGCGTGCCCCGCGAGTAGCGCCCGGGGGCCGTTCCCGCCGCGGCCTTGCCCGGCCCCCGACCGCTCCCCTACCATCCGGCGCATGCACGTCTCCTCGCGATCCGGCCGGCTGGCGATCGAACCGGGACACGAGTTTGCCGAGGAGCTCGAACCGCTCTCCGCCCTCGTCTCCCGGACCGAACCGCTCGCGGTGGAGGACGGCCTCGCCATCTTGGAGGACCTCTTCACGCAGGTCGCGGCGATCCACCGGTACGAGAAGGCCCACGGCGCCCTCGGCCCGGAGACGGTGCTCGTCCCGACGTCGCGGCTCTCCGCGGCCCGGGCGGCCACCGACGCGGTCCCGGCGCCGCTCCTCGCCCTGGGACTTCCCGACCGGGAAGGAACGACGGTGATCCCCGGCTTTTCCTCCCCGGAGCATCGGCCCGGCGAGGTCCGGCGCGAGGAGGACGTCTGGGCCGCGGGAGCGATCGCCTTCTACCTCTTCGCCCGTCGGCCCCCGGGCCACGCGGCGTCCCGGGACCCCCTGGCGCTGGCAGCACCGGCCGTCCCGTTCCGTCTGGGCCAGATCGTGGATCGCCTGCTGGAGGCCGATCCCGATCGGCGCCCCACGGCAGACGACACCGCCGCGGCGCTCCGGGCCCTCCGCCTCTCCGCGGCGCCGCCGCGGGAGGAGGAGTCGGCACCGCCCGTCCGCCCGGCCCCGCGCCCATCCCGGGGAGAGCGGTTTCCCCGCTGGTTCGGGCACCTGTTCCGCCGCCGGGCGGCGCGGCAGGAGGAGGAGCCCGCCACCCCCGAGGCCTCTCCGGCCTCCCGGGGCCGGCACCGGATCGGCGGAACCCGCTCGTCGACCTTCCTCTGCCTCGACGACTTCGGCCCGTTGCCCCGCACGCCGGCGCCGGAAGTCGACGCCGCGCTGCTTCGGCTGGCCGTGGAGGAGACGGTCGCCGAGGCTGGACGGGGGGACGAACCGCCGGTCTTTCCGTCGATCGCCCTCGAGGTGATCGAACTCGCCCGGCAGGAGCACGCGGACGCCAACGATCTGGTCCGGGCGATCAACCGGGACCCATCCCTCACCGCCCGGGTCCTTCGGATGGCCAATTCCGCCTACGCGAATCGCGGCCTCGAGGTGACCAGCGCGCGCGACGCGGTGACCCGCCTCGGCTTCCGGGAGGTTGCCAACGTGGCCGCGGCCGCCGCCACCCGGACGCTCTTCGTGGCCGGGAACTCCGGGTCCGATCCGGCCATCGTCCTGGGCGCCCGACAGGTCTGGGTCCATTCCCTGGCCAGCGCCCTCTCCGCCTCCTGGCTGGCCATGGAGTGCCGGGCCGATTCCCAGCGGGCGTTCCTGGGCGGGATGCTCCACGACGTCGGTAAGACGATGGCGCTCCGCGCCCTGGCCCGCCTCGTCGAGCGCGGCGAGTTCCCGACCGTCGACCCGGGCACCATCGTCGGCCCCGTCCTCGAGGCGTGCCACGTCGAGATGGGCCTGATGATGGCCCGGGCCTGGGGCCTACCGGAGGCGGTGGTCCGCGCCTGTGGCGAGCACCACCGGACCAACCGCGGGCCCCACGAGGACCCCGTGCTGCACGTGGTCCGGACCGTCTCCGGGATGGCGACCCTCCACCTCGAACCCTCCTGGTCGCCGGACCGCCTCTGGGAGGCCCAGGAGAGCGCCCTCCTCCTCCGCCTCGATCGCTTCCGCATCCGTTCGGCGGCCGCCCAGGTGCGGCTGCTGGTGGGCCGGGCGGAAGCGCTGGGACGGGCGGCGGAGTAGCCCGGACCGAGCGACCGCGCTCCCTCACGGACTTGTCCGACTCCCCCACCTCCCTCTACCCTGCCCGGCATGACCACGACGGAGCGCCCAGACACCTCGACGGAGCGGAAACGCCTGGCCGTGCCTCTCCCCCTGGCGAAGAGCGTGGCCCGGGATGGCCCCTTTGGCCTCGCGCCAGGCCTCGCGATCCTCGAGAGTCTCCTCGAGCGACTGGCCGGTCTCCATCGCTCCGGGATCGCCTACGGCGAGCTGGACCCCGAGACCATCCTCGGCGGCCCCGGCACCAACGGCGAGCCCGGCGTGACGTTGGATCCGCCCACCGGGCGCCGACCGCCGCCGGCCTACCTCGCGCCGGAGCTGCGGGGCGGACCGTCCCCGGTTGCCACGATGGCGACGAAGGAGGCGGACGTCTGGGCCGCGGGGGCGATCGCGTTCCTGCTCTTCTCCGGGCGGCCGCCGGCGGCCC
>JAEZJH010000462.1 GCA_023436385.1 Pseudomonadota bacterium | reverse complement strand
GGCAACGGCGTCCTCGACGACGAGGAGAGCTGCGACGGGGAGAATCTGAACGGGCAGACCTGCGTCACCCTGGGCTATGCGACTGGCACGCTCGGCTGCACGCAGACGTGTGACTTCAATGTCAGCGAATGCGTGCCCGAGGACGAGATCTGCGACAACGGCATCGACGACGACAAGGACGGCCAGGCCGACTGTGACGACGAGGACTGCGCGTCCACCTGGATCTGCCTGTGCGGCAACGGCGTTCGGGACACCGGCGAGAACTGCGATGGCGACGACCTGGGCGGCGAGACCTGCCTGACCCTCGACTTCGACGCCGGCGAGCTCCGCTGCAAGCCGGACTGCTACTTCGACATCTCCGACTGCCGGCTGGTGGAGGACTGCGCCGACGGAGTCGACGACGACGGGGACGGCGACGCCGACTGCGAGGACGCCGACTGCCAGGACGCCGCCAACTGCAACGTCTGCGGGGACAACCGGGCCGATCCGGAAGAGGTCTGCGACGGCACCGACCTCGCCGGCGAGACCTGCCTGACCAAGGGCTTCGTCGGCGGGACGCTGCTCTGCACCGGCTGCGCCTTCGACACCTCGGAGTGCCTGGAGCCGGAGGTCTGCACCGGCGGCCTCGACGAGGACGGTGACGGCGCCATCGACTGCGCCGACTCCGACTGTGCCGACGACGCGAACTGCACCCCCGGCGCCTTCTGCCACACCGCCCTGCCGGTGACCGGCGCCTTCTCCGGCACCACCGCCGGCGGCGGCGCCCGGTTCGCGGGTACCTGCTCGACCGCCGGCATGGAGAAGGTCCACGTCTTCACGCCCGGCCAGGCGGGAGAGGTCGGCAACCTCCACGTCGAGCTGATCTCGACCGGGAACCTCGCGCTCCACGTCCGCACCGCCTGCGAGGACCTGGAAAGCGAGCAGGCCTGCGTCGACCTGAACCCCGGGAACGTCCCGGAGACCCTGGACATGCTGGTCCAGGGCGGGCGGCCGATCTACCTCTTCGTCGACGCGGCGAGCACGCTGCTCGGCTACAACTACGAGCTGACCGTCTCGTTCGACCAGTGCGGTAACGGCACGGTCAGCGGCTACGAGGAGTGCGATCCGCCGAACGGCACCACCTGCGCGGAGAACTGCCTCTGGGCCGAGGACGACTGCACCGACCTCGTCGACAACGATCGCGATGGCCTGATCGACTGCCAGGATCCGTCGTCCTGCGGCGGCGTCGATGGCGTCTGCACGCCGGGCACGGGCGCGGTCGGCACCGCGTGCACGCTGCCGTCGGACTGCGCCTCCGCGGCAGGCGCCGACCCGATCTGCTGGAGCGAGGCGGGGGCCGGCTTCCCGTCGGGCATGTGCAGCGAGGCGTGCAGCCTTACCTCGCCCGACTGCGGCCCCGGGGCGGCCTGTCTCAACATTGGCCGGACCAACGGCACCGGCGCCTGCTACCAGACCTGCACCACCGCCGCGAACTGCCAGCCCGGCTACCGTTGCGGGATCCCCACCGGCGGCTCGACCTCCGTGTGCCTCCCGGGCTGCACCGCCGACGCCCAGTGTCCGCTCACCGGTCATTGCGACCGGCCGAGCGGCCTCTGCACCGTCGCCGAGGTCTGCGATAACGCGTTCGACGACGACCACGACGGCAAGGTCGATTGCTGGGACCTCGACTGCGCCTCCAACCCGGCGTGTCTGCCGCCGGAACTCGACTGCACGAACCTCCTCGACGACGACGGCGACGGGGAGATCGACTGCCGGGATGCCACCCGCTGTAAGGGCATCGGCAACGCCTGCACTCCGGGGACCGGGGCGGTCGGCTCGCCCTGCACGGCGACGAACCAGTGCGCCTCGACGGTCGGGGACGACCCCGCCTGCATCGATCGCTGGGTCGGGGTCTTCCCCACCGGTTACTGCACGGAGCTCTGCGACTTCGGCGCCAACGACTGCCCGACCGGCACGGAGTGCGTCGATCGCGGCATCCCGCTCGGCCAGTCGGTTTCTCCCGCCCCCGTCGGCGTCTGCATGAAGACCTGCACCGTCCCGGAGGACTGCGGCGCCGGTTGGACCTGCGGGAGCCCCGCGCCCTCCGCGCCGATGCTCTGCGTGCCGGTGGAAAACTGCAGCAACGTCCTCGACGACGACCTCGACGGCCTCACCGACTGCGCGGATCCCGACTGCGCGGCGGCGCCCGCCTGCCAGGCGCCGACCTGCGCGGGCGCGATCACCGCCCAGGCGGTCAACTCCGGCACCACGGTGGGCGGGACGTCGAACTACCAGAGTTCGTACTGCGGAGACGGCACACAGTCCGCCGGGGCCGGCGCGAGCGAGGTCGTGTACCAGTACTCGCCGAACCTCTCGGGCCCGAGCGGCACGCTGCTGATCACGCTTCAGTCGGCCACCGACCAGGGAATCCAGGTCCGCACGGACTGTGCCTTGGCGACCTCCGAGGTCGCCTGTGCCGATTTCTTCTACGGTGGCACCAACGAGCAGATCCTCCTCCAGGGTGTGCCGGGCAACGCGACGTTCTTCGTCATCGTCGACCCCTTCGAGGCGGGCGAAGAGGGGCCGTTCACCCTGACCTTCGACTACCAGGTCTGTGGAGACAACACCGTCGGGGCTATCGAGGACTGCGACGACGGCAACACGGTCGACGGGGACAGCTGCAACTCCGTCTGCACCACGTACGACGAGCGAGAGTGGAACGACGTTGTAGCGATGGCGAACCCCTACGTCCCCGGTTTCAGCGGCGCGATCAACCCCGACTACGACCTCGACTTCATCGCCATCACGGTTCCGGGCCCCAGCTCCACCCTGAGCGTGGAGGTCGGTGACGGTGGCACGGATGGCTGTCTCTGGGGAGAGATCGACAGCGAGTTGTTCATCGTCGACGCGGCCCTCAACACACTCGCCTACAACGATGACATCGACTACTACGACAACTGGTGCTCGTACGCGGTAGCGACCGGGCTTTCGGCCGGTACTTACTACGCCGTGGTCCGGGCCAACACCTATTACGGCTCGGCCTTCGAGTACGAACTCTCGGTGGGCATCCAGTAGCGTAGCCTGAAGGAACTCGCCGGCCTCCGGGCCGGCGAGCGCGAACCGGCCGGACCTCTCCGCCTCCCAGCTCCCGTAAGGGGGGGAGCCGGCACGTCGCACGAAACCGAAGACGACGAATCCCCCGTGGCCCGCAGGCGGCAACGGGGGATTCTCGTTTTCCGTATTCCGGGAACCGGGGGCTTGCGGGCCGGGCGGTGCCGTCGCTTTGATTGCCGAGAATGGTGCGGCGGTGCGCCGATGCCCGCCGGCGGAGGCTCGCCATGCGTCTTTTCGTGTTGATTTGCTCCGTCGCCGCCGTTTCCTGCAGCGCCACGGCGGTCGGTGGTTCCGGGGGCCGGGACGGTGACTCCGGGGGCTCGGGGGGCGGGGGTTCCGGCGGTTGGGGCGGGACCGGCGGCGTGGGTGGAACCGGCGGCGTGGGTGGAACCGGCGGCACATGCGTCGGCGGCGAGCGCCCGGCGCTGTTCCTCGTCCCCGAGCTCTCAAGCTCATCCAGGGTCCAGGTGACCGGTCGCGTGGTCGAGCACCGGGAGACGGATCCGGCGGAGCGGCCCTCCGGCGCCTTCGGCGTCGACCGGCTGTTGTCGATCGAGCCGGTGGGGATGCCGCCGGAGGTCCCGAACCAGCGGCTCTACTACGGGGTGCCGTCGGCGGAGCTGGCGCCGCAGGTGGTGGTGGGCGACGCCGTCTACCTCGACTACCAGTTGGTTCGGCCGTTCGGCGAGAGCATCGGCGTCGTGCTCCGGGGCAGCGGCGACCAGCTGCTCTGGGTCGCCGAGGAGGGAGGCTTCGGGCCCCTGGGCACCGGGAGCCCGGAGCTGGCGCTGGAGGTGGACGGAGAGCTCTGCTCCGTGGTCGGCGACTGCGGCACGATCCACCTCCACCGTGTGGTCGTCTCCGTCGGCGGCGGGCCGGAGGTCGCGGTGGCGACCGGGGAGACGGTGACGGTCTACGGCGGGAACCGCGAAGGCCGCTTCTACCTGGGTTCCTGGGTCCGCCGCGACGGGGACCTCTGCACCGACATGCCGATGGAGGAGGCGTATTACGTGGTGTCCCTGCCGCCAACGCCGGGGTGCGGTCCGGCGGTGGGGAGGGGCTGCTTTGGACACGAGTATTGCGAGTTCGTCGGAAACGAGTGCGGGCGGGACGGGGAGGTCGGGACCTGCGTCCCCCGGCCCGATGTTTGCGTGGACCAACCCGGAGCCGTGTGTGGTTGCGACGGGGCGCTCTACTGGAACCAGTGTTACGCCAACGCCTTCGGGACCGACGTCGGTAACGCCTGCGACGTGCCCCAGGCCACCTTCGCCTGTGGCCCGTGGTACTGCGGCGCCGGAACGGAGTATTGCGAGGTCACCGCCAGCGACGTGGTGGGTGTTCCGCCCGATTACCGGTGCCGTCCGCTTCCGGCGGAGTGCCACGCCACCGCCATACCCCACTGCGACTGTCTCGCCGGCGTCCCCTGCGGCGATACCTGCACGAGCCCGAATTGGGGCCCGGGGCTGACGGTCACGTGCCCGGGAGGCTGAGAACCCGTCCACGGATCGCGGCGAAAACTTCACGACGACATCGGCGCGGGACATGCCGACCGTGGAGTCGTTCTACGTCCTGGCGAGGCCCGGGGCTCCCGCGGATCCCCGAGCCGACGGTCCGGTCTGCACGCGGCCGGGGGCCGGGGCGGCCTCGCCGCGGCAGGGGCGTCGGAAGGGGCAGCGCCGGCAGGCGCGGTCGTCGCCAGTGGCGGGGAAGCGCTCGATCCGGGCGAGGTTCTGCGCGGGGTCGTCGAGGAGCGCCTTCATCCGGGCGATCGAGGCGCGCATCCGGCCGGCGAAGGCCTCCACCTCCTCGCTCCCCACCCGGACCTCGTCCTCGTTCGCGGAGGGCAGGTAGACGACCCGGCACTCGATCCGCTCGAGGGGCACGCCCCAGGTGTCCCGGGCGAACATCGCGTAGCCGAGGAGCTGCTCCCGGTCGCTCTCCCGCTGCTGCCCGGTCTTCCAGTCGACCACCACCGCGCCGCCGTCGGCGGTCCGGTAGGCGAAGTCGGGGGCGGCGAAGATCTTCGTCCCCTCGAACGGGAACGAGCCCAGCTCGTCGATGGGGAGCCAGCGCTCGGGAGGCAGGGCCGCCGCCAGGGTGAGCCACCGGGAGCCGAGGAAGGCCTGGAGACAGCGCTCCACCAGCTCCCAGTTGGCGCGCCACTCCTCGTCGGAGACGGGCTCGTCGTATTCGTGTTCGAGGAGGCCGAAGGCCTTGCGCACCCGATACACCCGGTCGCGGGACTCGCGGAACTGGGCCCGCATCCGACCCCGGGTGTCGTCGATCACCTGCTCGGCCACCGGCGGCGCCCCGCCGTCCCGGAGCGAGGTGAGGACCCGCTTCGCCGCGTCGTGGACGCAGGAGCCGGCCCAGGCCGGGCGGGTGGTGAGCTTCTTCAAGACGTACAGCTCGCGGACGGCCGGGTCGGCGTCCCGCTCCCAGCCACCCCAGCTGCCGTAGTACTGGTAGTAGTACTGCCGGGGACACTCCTCGAGCTTGCCGTGGCGGCTCTTCGACCAGGAGAACTCGTTCTTCAGGGGCTCGCGGAAACGCATCGTCGCCGTCCGGGGTAGCGGCCAGAGTAGCACACGCTTCCCGAACGAAACGGCCAGGCGCTCGAGCGCCCGGCGGATGCGGCTTCCTCCCCACGTCACCGGGAGACGATGGGGACCGCGTGGCGCCGGCGGTCCCCTCGACGCCATGTCAGGGCATGACGGAGTGGACGTGTCCGATGCACCCGGAGATCGTCCGGTCGGAGCCGGGGAGCTGCCCGATCTGCGGCATGGCCCTCGAGCCGCGGACGGTGACCGCGGAGGAGCCGCCCAACCCGGAATACGTCGACATGTCCCGGCGCTTCCGGTGGAGCGTGCCGCCCACGGCGGCGCTGCTCGCCCTGGCGATGGGAGACATGTTTGCGAACGGGGCGGTGACCCGTGCCCTCGGCCCCCGGGCCTTCGCCTGGCTGCAGCTCCTCCTCGCCGCGCCGGTGGTGCTCTGGGGCGGAAGGCCGTTCTTCGCCCGGGGTTGGGCCTCGGTGCGGCACCGCCGGCCCAACATGTTCACGCTGATCGCCCTGGGTGTGGGCGTCGCCTTCGCCTACAGCCTGGTCGCCACGGTGGCGCCGGGGATCTTCCCCGACGCATTCCGTGGGCCCGACGGCGAGGTCGCCCTCTACTTCGAGGCGGCGGCGGTGATCGTGGTCCTGGTGCAGCTCGGGCAGGTGCTCGAGCTCCGGGCCCGGAGCCGCACCACCGGCGCCATCCGCGCGCTCCTCGACCTGGCACCCAAGCTCGCCCGTCGGGTCCGGCCGGATGGCGCCGAGGAGGACGTGCCGCTCGATCGCGTGGTGCCGGGGGACGTCCTCCGGGTCCGGCCCGGGGAGAAGGTGCCGGTGGACGGCGTGGTGCTGGAAGGCCACTCCTCGGTGGACGAGTCGATGGTCACCGGCGAGCCGATCCCGGTGGAGAAGGGCCCGGGCGCCAGGGTCACCGGCGGCACCCAGAACGAGCACGGCGCCCTGACGATGCGGGCGGAGCGGGTGGGGGCGGAGACCCTGCTCGCGCGGATCGTGCGGCTGGTCTCGGAGGCGCAGCGGAGCCGGGCGCCGATCCAGCGGCTGGCGGACCGGGTCTCGGCCTACTTCGTGCCCGCGGTGGTGCTGGTGGCGGCGGTCACCTTCGTGGTCTGGGGGCTCTGGGGACCGGCGCCGGCGCTGGCCTTCGCCCTGGTCAACGCGGTGGCGGTGCTGATCATCGCCTGCCCGTGTGCCCTGGGCCTGGCGACGCCGATGGCGATCCTGGTCGGCACCGGCCGTGGCGCCGGCGCCGGCGTCCTGGTGAAGAACGCCGAGGCCCTCGAGGTGCTGGAGAAGGTGGATGTCCTGGTGGTGGACAAGACCGGCACGCTCACGGAGGGAAAGCCCCGGCTCGCGGCGGCGGCCCCGACCTCCGGGTTCTCGCGGCAGCGGCTCCTCGCCCTGGCCGCCGCCGTCGAACGCGGCAGCGAGCACCCGCTGGCGCGGGCGATCGTCTCTGGCGCCCTGGAGCTGGGCGTGGAGGTGCCGGCGGCGGAGGGGGTCCGGGCGATCCCGGGGAGGGGGATCGCCGGGCGGGTCGGCGGCCGCGAGGTGCGGGTGGGGACGGAGCG
>JAEZJH010000416.1 GCA_023436385.1 Pseudomonadota bacterium | reverse complement strand
TGTTCAGTCCCCAGGAACCGCGGGTCGGCCAGGCCCGGTGGCTTCCCTTGCTGGTGGCGCTGGTCGGGTGCCTGGGGAGCGTCCTCCTCTTCGGGATCACCTGGGTCCAGAGCCAGGGCCGGCGCCGCGAGCGGGTGGCCCGGGCCAAGGCGGAGCGGGCGGAGGCCGAGGCCACGTTTCTCGCCGACGCAAGCCAGCTCCTCGCGGCATCCCTAGACGTCGGCACGACCATCGAGCAGCTCGCGCGGCGCATGGTGCCGTTCCTCGGCGAGGTCTGCGTCATCGACGTGATCGGCGAGGAGCGGGGGCTCCAGCGCCAGGCGATCGCGGTCCGGGAGGACGAGCCGCGCCTCGCCGGAGCCGAGCGGGTGATCCGCGAGCAGTTCCCGTTGCACTCGTCGGCGGTCCACCGGGTGATCGCCAACGGTCGCGCGGAGATCGTGCCGGTGGTCACCCGCGCGTGGCTCGAGGCGGCGTATCCCGACCCCGCGGCCCGGGAAGCGATCGCCGCGCACGGCCACGGCGCCATCGCCATCTTTCCGCTCTCCAGCCGGGATCGGGCCCACGGGGCGATGATCCTCGCCGCCGGCGAGCCGTACTTCTTCGACCGATCCCGGGCGGCCCTGGCCGCGGAGGTGGCCCGACGGGCGGCCCAGGCCCTCGATTCGTCGTGGCTCTACCGGCAGGCCCAGGACGCGGTCCGCGTCCGGGACGACTTCCTCTCCATCGCCTCCCACGAGCTCCGCACCCCGCTCACCTCGCTCCAGGCCCAGGTCCAGGGCCTCCGCCGTGGGTTCCGGCGGGAAGGCCAGGCCGTCGATCCGGTCCGGATCGAGGACAAGCTGGCGATCATCGAGCGGCAGGTGCGGAGGCTCGGCAAGCTGATCGGCGACCTCCTCGACGTCGCCCGGATCCAGACCGGCCGCTTCGAGGTCCAGCGGGAGCGGTTCGAGCTGGCGGACCTGGTCCGGGAGGCGATCGACCGTCTCGACGATCGGCACGAGGGCCTGCCCGTCACCTTGACGGCCGCCGGCCCGGCGGTCGGGAACTGGGACCGCTTCCGGCTCGAGCAGGTGGTGGTGAACCTCCTCGGCAACGCCGTGAAGTACGGCGCCGGCCAGCCGGTCGAGGTGGCGATCGCGACCGGCCCCGCCGGCGTGCGGCTGACGGTGGCGGATCGGGGGATCGGCATCCCACCCGAGAAACAGGCCCAGGTCTTCGAGCGGTTCGCCCGGGCCGTCTCCGACCGGCACTACGGCGGCCTCGGGCTCGGGCTCTACATCGTCCGGGAGATCGTCGAGGCCCACGGCGGGACGGTGAGGGCCGAGAACCGCCCCGGGGGCGGCACGGTCTTCACCGTCGAGCTGCCCTGGGGCGAGGAAGCGCCGGCCGCGCAGCAGGCCTGACGGATCCGAAAACCCGGGGTTGGCGCTACCGCGGAGGCCGTGGCCTCCCTGCAATCTCCCCGCGGTCGGTCTTCCGCTCCCTCAGACGCCGGGGTGCGGCGGCGCCTCGGCGGCCGCGCCGTCGATCTTGGCGGCGAGGACGAAGTCGTTCTCGCTGATCCCGTCGATGGCGTGGGTCCAGACGGTGAAGTCGACGCGGCTGTAGTGGACGCAGAAGTCCGGGTGGTGACCCTCCGTCTCGGCGATCTCCGCCACCCGGTTCAAGAAGGCCATCGCCGCCCGGAAGTCGGCGAAGCGGAAGCTCTTCACCAGCTTCCCGTCCCGCGCCTGCCAGCCCTCGACCACGGCGAGGAGATCCTCGATCCGCTCGGGCGACAGCGGCGGCACGCCGCCCTCGCAAGGCACGCACTTCTTCTCGGCCAACTCCGTCCGGTTCATCGTCTTCCCCCTCGGATGGTCTCGGTCAGGCGTCGGTGGGCGGCGGCGCCGGCGGATGGAGCCGGCGGAAGGCGCCGAAGGAAAGCAACGCCGCATCCCCGATGCGCTGGATCTCCCGGTGATTCAGCCAGGCGGCGAGCGGAGAGGCGAGGAGGGGCACGGTGCGCCCGACCGCCTTCCACACCGAGCGGCGGACCACCGCCTTCCCGGTCCGGACGGCCAGCGCCGGCGCGAGGAGGCCCAGGGAGGTCACGCCCCGCTCCCAGCCGAGCAGGTCGAGCAGCTCCTGCCGGCCTCCGGGCGACTTCAGGTTGACGCCGTGGAGGACCGCCAGCTCGATCGCCAGGGTCAGCTGCAGGTAGGCGAGGAACGCGACGTCGGCGGGAACCGCGGCGAGGCCGAAGAGCCCGGTGATCGCGCCGCCCCGGGCGGCCCGGAGCTTCTTCTCGTCGATCAGCCGCTGGGCCAGCTCCCGATCGGTGGCCGTCGGGTGCTCGCGCCGCAGCTCGGCGAGGCGCGCCCGGGACCGGCCGATCTGGACGAGGAGCCAGTCTTCGAGGGACCGCGGGAGGCGGGTCTGCCGGACCGGGAGCGACATGGGCCGGAATGGTAACCGCGCTCCGCCGGCAGTGCCCGTTTCGGTGCGACCTCGGACGGGTGAGTCGTCGCCGCGGCGGGGGGCCTCCCCCGGCCGCCGCTACCACCCGTTCAGCGGAACTTGCGCAGGTCGGGCACCTCGACCTGCCCGGAACGGGTCAGCGGGTAGTCGAGGATGCCGATCGGCGTCTCCACCCCGAGGGTGCCGGAGGCCCGCCAGCGCAGGTTGTCGCGGGTGAAGATCGCGGTCACCGCCGGCAGGACCTCGAGGAACTTGACCCGGGCCGGGAAGACCAGGTCGCGGCTGCCGTTGGCGGGGAGCTGCACGCCGCGGTTCGGCGAGCCCCGGAGGATCCGGTGGCCCTCGACCTCGAACTGGTAGTCGACCTTGGCGACCTCGAGCGCCAGGTCATTCGGGTTCTTCACCCGGAAGATCACGTTCAGGTCGACCCCGTCCAGCGACCAGCGCGCCGCCTCGATCCGCTGGAAGGCGACCTCCGGGCGCTGGAAGGCCGAGCAGAGCGCGGCCTTGGCGAGGGCGCAGCTGTTCAGCGTGAGGAGCAGGAGTGCCGCGAGGGCCAGCCGGCCGGAGATCCGCATCATGTCACCTTCGATCACGCCTGCGCGCAGACCTGCCGGAGGATGTCGATCTCCTCGAGCGCCTTGCCGGCGCCGATCACCACCGCGGAGAGCGGATCCTCGGCGAGGAACACCGGCAGGCCGGTCTCTTCCCGGAGGAGGACATCGAGGTTCTTGAGGAGGGCGCCGCCGCCGGCGAGGACGATGCCGCGGTCGGCAATGTCGCCGGCCAGCTCCGGCGGCGTTCGCTCGAGGGTGACCTTCACCGCGTCGACGATGGCGTTGATTGGCTCGGCGAGGGCGTCGCGGATCTCGTCGGAGGAGACGGTGAGGGTCCGGGGGACGCCGGCCACCAGGTCGCGGCCCTTGATGTCCATGGTCAGCACCTCCTCCGTGGGGTAGGCGGTGCCGATGCCCATCTTGATCAGCTCGGCGGTGCGCTCGCCGATCAGCAGGTTGTACTTGCGCTTGATGCTCTGGATGATCGCCTCGTCCATCTTGTCGCCGCCGACGCGGACCGACTTCGAGTAGACGATGCCGGCCAGGCTGATCACCGCCACGTCGCTGGTGCCGCCGCCGATGTCGACGATCATGTTGCCCGAGGGCTCGGTGATCGGGAGGCCCGCGCCGATCGCCGCGGCCATCGGCTGCTCGATCAGGTAGACCTCGCGGGCGCCGGCGTTCTCCGCCGCCTCGCGCACCGCGCGCTTCTCCACCTCGGTGATGTTCGAGGGGATGCCGATGATGATCCGCGGCCGCACCAGCGCCTTCCGGTTGTGGGCGGTCTGGATGAAGTAGCGGAGCATCGCCGCGGTGATCTCGAAGTCGGCGATCACCCCGTCCTTCATCGGGCGGATGGCGACGATGTTGCCCGGCGTGCGGCCGAGCATCTCCTTCGCCTCCTTGCCGACGGCGAGGACCTTCTTGCCGCCCCGGACGTCCTGCTGCACCGCCACCACCGACGGCTCGTTGGAGACGATCCCCATCCCGCGGATGTAGATGAGCGTGTTGGCCGTGCCGAGGTCGATGGCAAGGTCGCGGGAGAACAGGTTGTAGAGCCAGTTGAACATCGGCGGGCTTTGCCTCCCCGGGGCGGGAACGTAGGGGCCTTCTAGATCAGTGCTGCGGGCTTTCCAAGGAATTCGGGAACGTGTCGGGGCCCGGGTCCCATTCCCTCCCGGGGAGGCCGCTTGCGGACTCACGCCCGGAGGGCGGTCTACCGGGCGGGTCTCCGGCGCGAACCGGCGTCGGGCCAGAGGCCGTACTTGCCGATGCACCAGATCGCCCGGACGCCGTCCTTCCAGCCGATCTTCTTCCCTTCTTCGTAGGTGCGGCCGCGGTAGCCGATCGGGACCTCGTAGACCCGCAGCCGGCGGCGCGCCAGCTTGGCCGTCAGCTCCGGCTCGATCCCGAACCGGTCCTCCTCGAGCTCGATCGACTGGATGATCGCGCGGGGGAAGACCTTGTAGCAGGTCTCCATGTCGGTGAGGTTTAGGTCGGTGACCATATTGGAGAGCAAGGTGAGACCCTTGTTCACCACCCCGTGCCAGAAGTAGAGCGCCCGCCGGGGCGTGCCGATGAACCGGGAGCCGTAGACCACGTCGGCGTCCCCGTCGACGATCGGCTGGACCAGCCGCGGCAGATCCCGGGGGTCGTACTCGAGGTCGGCGTCCTGCACCACCACCAGATCGCCCGTGGCCGCCCGGAACCCCTCCCGGAGGGCGGCTCCCTTGCCCCGGTTCCGGGGCTGGTAGATCACCTGGACGTCGTTGCGGCCCCGGGGTGGGCCGCCCGGAGGGAGCCAGGCCTCGATGCCGCGCTGCTCGAGCTCGGCGAGGAGCTCGCGGGAACCATCGGTGGAGCCGTCGTCGACGAGGATCAGCTCCTTGTCGAGCTCCACGTCGACGACGCGCCGCACCAGCTCGCGGAGGGTCGCCCGCTCGTTGTACACGGGGATGATCAGGGAGAGTCGCATGGACTCCGCAGGAGAGCATCCCCGGCGCCCGATCGCAACAGAAGGAGGTTTGCGGGCCGGCCCTCGCCCCGGTACATTCCCTCGAACCGTTTTCCTCGGGCGGCGCCCGGGGGAGGACCCGTGGACCGCCGCACCGTCCCATCGCTGCTCGCCAGCCTGGTCGCCGTGGGTGCCCTGCTGGCCCCGGTTCCCGATGGGGGCGAGCTGCCCCTCCTCGGCCAGATGTGCGTGCCCGCGTCCGGCGACCGCGTCTTCTTCGCGATGTCGATCGCCGACGAGGCCGGGACCGTCCTCGCCGAGCCGATGCTCCTGGGCATGTGCGGCGTTCCGTTGGAGATGACCCTCGCCGAGCCCGGCCACCTCGAGGATCCGCGGATGAGCCTGGTCCTCGAGCCCCAGCCCCGGCGCGACGGGAGCCTCGACGTGGCGTTCGAGGTCTCGGTGCGGGGCCGGGTCGACGCGGGCAAGGGGAAGGTCCGGGTTCGCCCCGGCGAGGAGCGCTCGACCCGCGTCACCTACCCCGGCGGCAGCCTGAAGATCCAGCTGGCCGCCTTCCAGGTCCCGTCGCCGGAGCTCCAGCTCTACCTCGAGCACGGCCGCGCCCTCCGCCACGGTCCCGGCCGTACCTGACGGAAGCCAGCTCCGGAAAGCAGGCGCCTGCTCGCCTGGCCGGCGGGGGTCCGCGCCGTTTCTGGTAGGGTGGGCGCATGCTCGCCCTCCGACCGTTGGCCGTCGTCTGGTTGGCCGCCGGCCTTGCCGGTGGCTGCGAGACGCCCTCGATCACCGTCCCCTTCTCCGGGACGATGACGGTCCCCGGGTGCGATCCCGCGGTATCGGCCTGCGACCCGCTCACCTCGTTACCCGAGTGCCCGGGAGTCTCCGAGCTGGACGTCCGGGAGCTGTCGGCCTTCCGGGAGGCCGGCGAGGCGTTGCGCCGGGTGGGCGAGGCGGAGCTGACCTCCCTGTCCCTGACGATCACCGCCGGCGCCGCCGACTTCGGCTGGCTCGACCGGATCGAGGTCCTCGCCGGCGGCGACGGGATCCCGCCGGTGACGGTGGCGGCGCTCGCGCTCGACGCGGAGGCCCGGGCGAGCCGGCGGATCGCCCTCGTGCCCACCGGCGCCGCCCTCGAGGAGGCGGTGCGGGG
>JAEZJH010000355.1 GCA_023436385.1 Pseudomonadota bacterium | reverse complement strand
AGCTCCTCCTCTCCCTGGCCCATCCGGCGTTGGTGGTCCTGGCGGCGGCGGTGTTCCTGCCGCTGCCGATCCTCTTCCGCGGGGACGTCGCCGGCTACGCCGCCCGGGCGCTCCCGCTCGCCGGCGCGGTGGTGGCGACCACCGGCGGGATCTTCCTCGCCGGCGTGGTGCTGCCGCCCGGCTCGCCGCTCGATCGGCTCCTCGCCTGGTTTGCCCTCTGGTTTCCGCCGACCCGGGCGGTGCGGCTCCGCTCCTCGATCGCCACCTTCGCCGCGCTCCTCGGCGACGCGATCCGCTCCGGGCTCCCGGTCCGCGCCGCGGCGCCCCTGGCCGCCTCCGCGGTGGACCATCCGGCGGTGGTCGCGGTGGGTCGCGCCGTTCCCGCCCGCCTGGACGCCGGCGAGACCCTCACCGAGGCCCTGGCGCCGCTCCCCGGCCTCTCCCGCGACGCCCTGGCGCTGATCGACGCCGGGGAGCGGAGCGGCCGGCTCGACGAGTCCCTGGCCCACGTGGCCCGGGAGGCCCGGTCGAAGGCCCGGCTGATCGCCCTCTCGCTCCACGGCGCGCTCTCGTTCTTTCTCGGCCTGCTGGTGGCCGGTATCGTCGCCTACGCGGTGATCAGCGCCTGGACCGGCTACTTCGGCGATACCCAGCGGATGCTCGACGGGCTGCGGTAGTCGATCAAAAAGCCAGCAGCGCCTGGGCGAGGAGGAGCTTCGCCACCGTCGCCAGCGGGTAGACCTCCGAGTAGCCCACCGCCGGCAGGTCGTTCTTGGCCTGTTGCTCCGCGTGGGCCGCCACCACCGACTGCGTCTGCAGGCCGGCGAGGATCCCGGAGAGGAGCGGCATGGGGATCTTCAGCACCCGGTAGCCGATCCAGAGCGTGCCCACGGAGACCACCCCGACCACCGCGGCGCCGGCGAGGACGATGGGGATGAAGTGCCCGCGGCGGATCGTCTCGATGAACGCGAAGCCCGAGCCGACGCCGATGCCGGAGAGGAACAGGGTGAGGCCCAGCTGCCGGAGGGTGACGTTGGCGCTGTAGGGCAGGTGCCAGAAGAAGGGGCCGGTCCGTCCCAGGCGGCCGAGGATCAGCCCGACGAGGAGCGGGCCGCCGGCGATCCCCAGGGAGAACGACCGCGCCCCGGGGACGGGGATGGGGATCATCCCCACCAGGATCCCCAGGGCGATCCCGAAGCCGAAGGTCACCGCGTCGAACTCCGCCAGCGAGCGATACGAGTCGCCGAAGAGCTTCGAGACCTCCTCGATCCGATCGCGCGGCGCCAGCACCCGGACCCGGTCGCCGAGCTCGAGGACGGTCTCGGGCTCGGCGAGGAGATCGACGTCGCCCCGCCGGACCCGGGTGATCAGCGCGCCGTACTCGTGGACCAGGTCGAGGTCGCCGATGCGCTTGCCGGCGAGCTCGGGGTTGGAGAGGAACACCCGCCGGAAATCGAGCACCCGGCGATCGAGCTCGAGTCGCTCCCGCGCCGGGACGCCCAGCGATTCCACCACCTGTTCCACCGCCTCGTCGTCACCGACCACGGTGACCAGGTCGTCGCCGTGGAACCGATCGCGGGTGGAGGCGATGCGGATCTCCCGGCCCCGCTTGATCCGCCCGAAGAGCACGTGCTCCCAGCCCCGGCGGCGCATCACGTCGCCGATCGGCGCCTCCGTGACGTCGGCGTGGGTGACGCGGACGGTCTCCACCCGGAGGTGCTGGCCGCCGGCACCCAGCTCCCGGAGCTGCCGCGACTCGGCCGCCCAATCCACGCGGAACCGCCGCTGCATCGCGTGGAGCGCCAGGAGCGGCACCAGGATCCCCAGGGGATAGGTCAGCGAGTAGGCCACCACCGGCGCCGAGGCCCGCCCGCTCGCTGTTCCCGGCGAGGCGCCGATGGTGTCGAGGATGGCGGCCAGGGAGGCGGTGTTGCCCATCGCCCCGGAGTAGAGCCCGGCCGCCAGCGGCGACGGGAAGCCGAGGAGGCGGATGGTCGCGGCGGTGAGGAGGAAGGAGACGACGATCAGGCCGAGGACGAGGAGGTTGTCCCGGAGTCCCCGGCGGCCGAACGACGCGAAGAAGGCCGGCCCGTTGGCCAGGCCGATGGCGTAGATGAACACCGCCAGCCCGAAGCGCCAGACGATCTCCGGGAGCTGCAGCCGCGGGTCGAGGGCGCCGAAGGCCATCCCGGCGAAGAGCACCGCGGCGATGCCCAGCGAGAAGCCGGCGATCCGCACCCGGCCCAGCAGGTAGCCGGTGGCCGCCACCAAGAAGAGGAGGACGAGCGGGTTCTCGGCGAGGAAGTCGAGGAAGGGATCCACCCCGCCGAGATGCGCATCCCGCCTCCCACGCGCGGGCCGGCCCCGGCCGCCGGGGGGGCCGGCCGTTCGCGCCTCCGGAGACGAGAAGGCCCCCGGGAGCCCGGAAGCTCCAGGGGGCCTTCGCTGCCTCGCCGGGCGGACCGGCGGTTACTCGCCGGCGGGGAAGTTCCGGCAGGCCGCGTCGTACTCGCGCCACCAGCCCTCGAGGATCTTCAGGTCGGTGGGCCGCGGCTCGTCGCCGCCGCCGGCGATCCGCAGGTAGTCGTGGAGCACCGGGCGGAAGTGCGGGTGGGCGCAGTGGTCGATGATGTCGATCGCCCGCCGCTTGGCGGTGCGGACCTCGGTGTTCATCGCGAAGCCGTGCTCGGTGACCACGCACTTGATGTCGTGCTCGGTGTGGTCGATGTGGCGGACGTACGGCATCACGCAGCTCACCGTCCGGCCGTCGCGGAGCTTGCGCACCGACGGGGTGTGGACGATCGAGAGGTAGGCGTTCCGGAAGAAGTCGCCGGAGCCGCCCAGGCCGTTCTGGATCCGCGAGCCGTCGATGTGCGTCGAGTTGACGTGCCCGTAGATGTCGACCTCGATCGGCGTGTTCATGGCGATCACGAACAGCCGGGAGATCACCTCCGCGTTGTTCGAGAGCCACATCGGCCGGAGCACCAGCTTGTCCTTGATGCGCTCGAAGAGCCGATTGAACTCGAGCCGCGCCTCCGCGGAGAACGAGATCGCCGTCGAGGAGGCGGCCTCGAACTTGTCCTCGTTCTCCACGTACTTGAGCATGCCGTCCTGGAAGACCTCGGTGTAGAAGCGGATCTTCTGGAACGGAGAGTCGTAGAGCTGGGCGACGATGGCGTTGGCGACGTTGCCGACGCCGGACTGGAGCGGCGGGAGCCGCTTGCCCCAGCCGTACCAGGTGCGGCACTGGAGCAGGAAGTCGATCACGTTCTCCGCGATCCGCCGGTCGACGTCGGTGGCCGCCTTGAAGGGCACCGGGTGGTCGGGGATGGTGGAGTGGACGATGCCCACCACCTTGGAGATGTCGAAGCTGACGTACGGCGTCCCGATCCGGTCGTCGACGTTGGTGATCGGGAGCGGCCAGCCGACCCGCGGATGCACCGCCGGCAGGGCGATGTCGTGGAAGCCGGTGTAGTCCGGGCCCGCGGTGTTGACCTCGAGGATCACCTTCTTCGCCATGACCAGCGCCTCGGCGGAGAGGCCGACGGAGCTGGAGAGGATCACCGAGCCGTCGGGGCGGATCCGCGAGACCTCGACCACCGCCAGGTCGACCTCGCCGTAGAACCCGTACATCAGGTTCCGGGCGAAGTGGGAGAGGTGGACGTCGGTGAAGTCCATCTCGCCGGCGTTGATCAGCTTCCGCGAGACCGTCGAGGACATGTACGGCCCACGGCGGCGGACGAACGGGGCGATCGGTCCCTCGACGTCCTCGGAGAGCGAGGCGCCGGTGAAGAGGGTGATCCGCGCGTTGGGATCGTGCTCGGCCAGGTACTTGGCCAGCGCGGGCATGAAGGTCTTCGGCTCGCCGGACTTGGTGAAGCCGCTGATCGCCAGCGTGGTGCCGTCCTTCACGTACCGGACGGCCTCCTCGACGGAGATCTCCTTCGCCAACAACTCCTGGTTCTCGACGCGATCCGCGAGGGTGGTCACGGGTGTCTCCTGGGTGCGGGCCCGGGTGCGTCCGCCCGGGCCGGGGAACTACGAGCCGGTCGCCTCCAGCGTGCCGGTGGCGTCCAGCGGTGAGGTGGTGAGGAAGCGCACGGTGGGGTTCTCGCGCTCCGCCACCGAGAGTTCGAAGTCGTTTCGGAGGAGCACCACCGGGTGTCCCTCGGGGTCGTCGACGTGGACGCCGACGATCTGCCGGGCCGCCTGGACCGGATCGGTGATCCCGTCCAGCCAGCGGGCGTGGGAGAGGCCGAGGCGCTCGGGCTCGACGTCGACGCCGTACTCCGACGCCAGCCGGAACTTCAGCACCTCGAGCTGCAGCACGCCGACCACCGCGACGATCGGATCGAGGCCGCCCTGGCCGCGGCGGAAGAAGATCTGCACCGCGCCTTCCTCGGCGAGCTGGGTGATCCCCTGGGTCAGCTGCTTGCGCCGCAGCGGATCCCGGAGCCGCAGGGTGGCGAAGATCTCCGGGCTGAACCGGGGGACTCCGGTGAAGGGCGCGCCCCGGTCCTCCGCGAGGGTGTCGCCGATGCGGAGCACGTGCTGGGTGTCCACCAGGCCGAGGATGTCGCCGCCGAAGGCCTCGTCGATCTGCACCCGGTCGCGGCCCAGCACCTGGTGGGCGGCGGCCAGCTTCAGCTCCTTGTCGAGGCGGAGGTGGCGGACCTTCATCCCCCGCTCGAACCGGCCGGAGCAGACGCGGACGAAGCAGAGCCGGTCGCGGTGCGCCGGATCCATGTTCGCCTGGATCTTGAAGACGAACGCGGAGAAGTCCCGGTCGTCGGCGGGGCGGGTGCCGCCGCCCCGGGTCGACCGGGGGCCGGGAGCCGGGGCGAGGTGGACGAACCGGTCGAGGAACGGGCCGATCCCGAAGTTGGTGGCGGCGGAGCCGAAGAAGACCGGGGTCAGCTCGCCGGCGAGGAACCGCTCGAGGTCGAACTCCTCCCCGGCGGCGTCGAGGAGCTCGAGGTCCTCCTGGAGCTTCGCGTAGAGCGAATCGCCCAGCCGTTCCTTCACCCGCGGGTCGTCGGGCTCGACGCTGAGGTCCTCGACCACCTCCTGGCCGTGGCTGCCGCCGGCGAAGAGGTGGACCTTCTTGTCGAGGCGATCGTAGACGCCGGCGAAGCTCTTCCCGGTGCCGATCGGCCAGTCGAGGGGGACGGTGCCGATGCCCAGGACCTGCTCGACCTCGGAGAGGAGCTCGAGGGGATCCTTGCCCTCGCGATCGCACTTGTTGATGAAGGTGACGATCGGCGTCTTCCGCAGGCGGCAGACCGCGAAGAGCTTCTTGGTCTGGGGCTCCACGCCCTTGGCGTTGTCGAGGAGCATGATCGCCGCGTCGGCGGCGACCAGGGTGCGGTAGGTGTCCTCGCCGAAGTCCTGGTGGCCCGGGGTGTCGAGGAGGTTGCACGCCTTGCCGTCGTATTCGAACTGCAAGACCGACGAGGTGACGGAGATCCCGCGCTCCCGCTCGATCGCCATCCAGTCGCTGGTGACGGCGCGGGTGGTGCGCTTCGCCTTCACCGAGCCGGCCAGGTGGATGGCCCCGGAGTAGAGCAGGATCTTCTCGGTGAGCGTGGTCTTACCGGCGTCGGGATGCGAGATGATCGCGAACGTCCTGCGGCGCGCGACCTCCTGGGCGATACGGTCCTGGGACATGAAGCGGGCGGCCTCCGTGCGGGCGCGTTCTACGGGAATCCGGCAGACGGAGAAACGATCGAATGCGCGGCGGCCCCCCGGGACCGGGGAACCGCCGCGTTCAGGGCCTGCCGAAAAATGCAGCCCGGCGCGAGGCCGGGCCGATCTCCGACGCGCGCTCGGCGCGAACGGCCTTGATTTTGTTGTCGGCGCCGCCCTACGGGCTCGCCGCGGGAGAAACTCCTCCCGCGGCCGAAGCGTTCCGCGAAGGGGCTACGGATGGGAGGTGGGCCCGCCCGCGGGCTCGTTCATCTCCCGGCCGATGTCGCCGCGGTGGTGGATCTCCCGGTCCGCCGCGCCCCACATCCCGAACCGCGCGTCCGCCTCGGCGAACTGCCGGCGCACGTCGTCCGGATCGCTGTAGGTGCGATCGGGCAGGGAGTTGAAGAAGTTGATGATGTCGGCGGGGGCCTCCTCGTCCGCCGCCGCCTCGACGAAGTCCCGCTTGGTCGCCGGGTAGTCGACCCGCTGGATGATCTCGCCGGCGCTCCTGCCGGGCTGCTCGCCGATACCGCGCGCCATGCCTCCTCCTGGGTGTGGATTCTCCCGGGAGGTTGGGCATGGCGCACCGGGAAGCCATGGCGCGGGGGAAGGAGCCGGGCCCTTCCCGGGCCCGCCTCCGGCGGCCGTCAGATCTGCACGACCTCGAGGACCTCGGGAATCTCCTCGCGGAGCCGGTTCTCGATCCCCATCTTCAGGGTGATGGTCGAGGAGGGGCAGGAGGAGCAGGCGCCCTTCATCCAGACGTAGACCACGCCGTCCTGGAAGCGCTCGAAGGTGATGTCGCCGCCGTCCATGGCCACCGCCGGACGGACCTCGTCCTCGATGATCTCGCGGATCTTGGCGGCGATCGGATCGCCGTCATCGGCGACGTGGGCCGCTTCGAGGACCGCCGGATCGACCGTGGCCTCGCCGGCGGCGAAGTGGGCGTGGAGGGCCTCGTGGACCTGGTCGTGGAGCGCCACCGGGTCGACGTCCTCGCGCCGGGTGACGGTGACGAAGCTGGGGCCGACCATCACCGCGGCGACTCCCGGCAGGGCGAAGAGCCGGCGGGGCAGGGGCGAGGTGGCGGCGGCGGCCGCATCGGTGAAGTTCGCGGTCCCCCGGTCGAGCAGGGGGCGGTTGATCACGTACTTGAGGGTGGCAGGGTTCGGGGTGAACTCGAGCCGGATGTACTCGCGGTCGTTCATCGGGGGCATTCCTCTGGACCCGTGGTCGGGTCGACACGCGGATACTAACGGGTCGGGCCCGGGTTCGCTTCCGTTCCGGAAGGCCGGGGCGCGATTCGGGCCGGCGGGCGGCGGGATCGGGGCCGAGCAGGGGCCCGGCAGGGGCCAGGCCGGAGGCCGGGAGGACGGCCGGCCCTCCCGGCGGCCGTCCGGAGGTGACACCGCCGCACCGCGCCCCGGTGCGAAGTGAACGACGCACGTGGAACGGGGCCTTCACGGGCCGCCGGGTGCGTAGCGCCGTTCGCGCCGGCCAAGGGCGCGAAAATGCGAGACGACGCGACGCGTTGTCCTGACGCGACGAGTCGAGCTCGTCGGCGGACCGACACGTGCATGGAGACCGGATTCCATGCGCCCGAGGCGGAAGGCTACGCTTCGCCTCACGCGACGCCGCGGGAGATTTCTGGAGGTGGAACGTGGGCGAGTTGTGTCTGCAGGAAACCTACGCACCGCTCGGCGAGTGCTTCGGTTGCGGTCCCTACAACGAGCGCGGTCTCAAGGTCCGGAGCATCCCCCGGGGCGAGGGCGAAGTGGTGGCCCAGTGGGAGCCCGAGCGGCATCACGTGTCGCTGGCCGAGAGCGCGATCTCGAGCGGGATCGTCGCCACCCTCCTCGATTGCCACTCGAACTGGACCGCGGCCTGGCACCTGATGCAGCGGGACCACGCGGACCGGCCGCCTTGCGTGGTCACCAGCGAGTATTCGGTCCGGCACCTCGCCCCGGCGTCGAGCAAGGACAAGTGCTGGCTGGTGGCCCGGATCGTCCACGCCGGCGAGCGGTGGGCCAAGGTCGAGGCGCACCTCGAGTCCAACGGAAAGGTCTGCGCCACGGCCCGCGGGACCTTCGTGGTGGTGGACGAGGGCCAGCCGGGGTTCCACAGATGGTGAAAGACGGAGACCAGCCGGGGCCGCGCAGCCTGCAGGAGACCTTCGGGCCCCACGGCAGCTGCTTCGGCTGCGGACCGACCAACGAGCAGGGGCTCCGGATCCGCAGCCTGCCGGAGGGCGACGAGGTGGTCGCGGTCTGGACCCCCGAACGTCACCACGAAGCGTTCGAGGGCGTCCTCGCCGGCGGGATCATCGGCACGCTGCTCGACTGCCACTCGAACTGGACCGCGGCCTGGGCGCTGATGCGCAAGACCGACGTCCCGGCGCCGCCGTGCACGGTGACCGCGGAGTACGCGGTGAAGCTCTTGCGTCCGGCGCCGGCCCGGCAGGGACCGGTGCGGCTCCGCGCCTGGCCGATCGAGGTGGGCGAGGACCGGGCGGTGGTCGAGGCGGCGCTCGAGGCCGACGGAAAGGTCTGCGCCACCTGCCGCGGCACCTTCGTGGCGGTGAAGCCCGGGCACCCGGCCTATCACCGCTGGTAGACGGCGCGCGGAGGGCCGCGATCAGGAACGGATCGCGGCCCAGCAGAGCAGGGCCCAGCCGGCCAGGAAGGCCAGGCCACCCACCGGCGTCACCGCGCCCCAGGCGCGAACGCCGGTGAGGGCGAGCACGTAGAGGCTCCCCGAGAAGATCAGGATTCCCGCCTGCAGCAGCCAGCCGCCCACGGCCACCGTGGGGGCGGGGCGGAGCTGCAGCCAGAGGCCCACCGCCAACAGCCCCAGGGCGTGGAAGAGGTGGTAGCGGGCGCCGGTCTCGAAGACGGCGAGGAGGTCGGCGGGGGCACGGGCCTTCAGACCGTGGGCCCCGAAGGCCCCGGCGGCCACGGCGAGGAAGGCGTTCGCGGCGCCGAGGGCGAGGAAGACGCGGGACATCGGAACCTCCGCCGGCGAGCCGGGCGGGAAAATCGCTCCCGCCATCGGCCGGCGGGCGGATGGTAACGCCGCGCCCGGCCGGTCGCCGCCGGGCCGGGCGGGGGCGGCAGGGGTGCCGGTGGTCGTCGAAAGGCGACGAAGGCGGCAAGAAGCCGTCCCGTTCCGCGCCGGTCCTGGCTACGATGCCCGGCATGGCGAACGATCCGAATCGCAACGGCAGCCCGAAATCCTCGAACCC
>JAEZJH010000166.1 GCA_023436385.1 Pseudomonadota bacterium | reverse complement strand
CCTCCGGGAACCGCTCCGCCACCCCGGCCAGGGCCGTCCGCCGCGCGCCGCAGGAGCCACACGAGGCCAGGTGGGTCTCGACGCGATCCCGTTCCGGGCCGGCCAACTCGCCGGCGAGGAGGCGATCGATCACCAGGTCCGACAGGCAGTCCGGCTCCCGATCGAGTTCGAGGTCGAAGGGCAGGTTCTCCCGGTTCACGACGCCACCTCCTCTCCGGCTCCCGCCGCCGCCAGCGCCAGCCGCCGGAACTCCTCCAGCCGATTCCCCACCGTCCGCCGGGAGGTCTTCACGATCGCCGCGATCTCGTCCTGGGTCAGGTGGTCGACCCACCGGTAGATGGCGATCTCCCGGAGTTCGTCGGGCACCTGCCGCAGCAGCTGGGCGACCGTCGCCTGCTTCTCCGCGTCGGGCGGCAGCGCCTCGTCCCGCCCCTCCGCGTGGGCGGCGAGGAGCTCCTGGCGCCGGCCCTCGTCGCGGATCCGGTTCAGGCAGAGGTTGGTGGTGATCCGGTAGACCCAGGTCATCGGCGAGGCCTCCCCGCGGAACGAACCGCGCTCCTGGATCGCCCGCACGAAGACCTCCTGCAGGACGTCGTGGGCCGCGGGCTCGTCCCGCAGGATCGCCCGGGCCCGGCGGAGGACCGCGGGGCCATAGCGACGGTAGAGTTCCTCGACCTCGGGCGCGTTCATCGTCACCGCCTTGGACACGCGGGCCGCCAATTCCGGCAAACCGACGGAAACGCCGGAGGATAGCGGAGCCGCGGCCGAAGGCACGACGCCGATCGTCCCGGACCGGGCGGTGTCGACCACCGGGCGATCGGACCGGGAGCGGATCGCGGTGGGCGGTCCTCGGGCGGCGGGTCTTCCTCCGCCGCTACTCCGCCACCGGCTTTTGGCCCTGGACCACCCGGTAGCGACGCCCGGCCCGGACCGCGAAGGTCTCGGTGGTAGCCGCGGCGTCGGGCCAGCGCACCATCACCTCCGCCTCGCAGGTGTCGCCCAGACCGAAGTGGAGCGCGAGGTCGTGCTGGATCCCGTAGTGGCCATGGCCGCCGCCGACCTCCTGGACCCCGAGCCGTCCGCCCGCCCGGACCTCGACCCGGGCGCCGATGGCGCTCCGGTTCGTGCCCGGGCCGCCCTCGAGGGCGAGCTGGACCCAATTCCCGGCGGAGCCCAGCACGTTCTCGAAGTAGCGCACCTGGGCGGTCTCGTAGCACTGGTCCTCGCAGCGGGCCCGGGAGTGGCCGACCACCACGTCGAGATCGCCGTCCCGATCGAAGTCGGCCACCGCCACCCCGTGGGCGGCGAGGGAGTCGATCCCCACCTCCGGCGGGACGGGGACGAAGGTGCCGTCGCCCTGGCCGTGGAAGAGGTGGCCGCGGGTACCCGGGTAGTCGGTGGAGCCGATCCACACGTCGGGGTGGCCGTCGTTGTCGAAGTCGAAGACCGCGGCGGTGATGTCGCCGTCGTTCCAGTCGACCCGGTCGTGGTTCCGGGCGAGTCCGGTGGCCTCGTTCCCCGGCCGCTCGAAGCGCACCTCGGCCGCGCCGGTGTTGACGAGCAGCTCGGAGGGATCGCTCGAGCTTCCCACGTCCCAGTGGACGATCTCCGTGGTGAGGAGATCGAGGGCGCCGTCGCCGTTCACGTCGGCGCAGACCGTGGTGCCGGAGTTGCCGCCCAGCCGGTAGGGCTCGCGATCGGTCCCGTGGTTCCAGCGGAAGGCGTCGGCGTCGGTGTTACAGGCGATCCGCGGCGCGGGGACGGAGGCGCAGCCCTCGTCGTCCCGGTGGAGCTGGCACCAGCAGCGGGCCGACTCGTTGTCGGTCCAGTCGGTCCGCTCGTCGAAGGCGTAGCCCGACTCGATCGAGCGGTTCCGGTAGGTGCCGTCGGGCAACGCCTGCCAGAGGTGGTTCGGGGCCCGGCCGTAGGACGAGGCGAGGAGCTCCGGCGCGCCGTCGCCGTTCAGGTCGCAGGCGGCCACCGCCCAGGCGTTGGAGTGGGCGAGGGCGGCGTTCAGGTCCTCCACCCGCTGCCATGCCTTGGTGCGGATCCCCAGGTCGGTGGTGACGTTCTCGAAGTGGCCTCCGCCGGTGCCGCGGTGCAGCTCGTCGGCCGAGGGGGCGCGGCCGGAGACCGCGCCGTTGCCGATCCAGAGATCGAGGAGGCCGTCCCGGTCGACGTCGACGAACGCGGCCGCGGAGCGGGGCGCGAGCCTGCCGGCGGCCCGGACGCTGGCGTCCTCGGGGCCGAGGGCGAAGCGGCCGGTGCCGTCGTTGAGGAGGACCTCCGCGCTCTCCGTCGCCGGGTTGGCCGGGTCGGCGTTGGCGAAGGCGGTGAAGGCGTCGAGGTCCCCGTCGTGGTCCAGGTCGCCGAAGACCGCGATCTCCGCGGGCCGGCCGATCCTGGCGTCGCCGGGCTGGCGAGGGGCGACGAGTCCCGAGGCCTCCGTGACGTCCTCGAACCGACCGCCGCCGGTGTTCCGGAGGAGCCAGGTGACCCGCCGGCCTCCCGGGGCGAAGTCGTCGGCGCCGCCGCCGGACCGGCGGACGAAGAGGTCTGGGAGGCCGTCGGCGTCGAGGTCGGTCACCGAGAGCCGCACCCCCTCGACGCCGTCGAGGCCGCGGCCGGCGGTGGACTCCCGAAACACCGGGACGCCCGGTGCCCAGGCGGTGCCGGCGGCACAGGGCGGGTCGCCGCCAGAGTCCTCGCTGCAGCCGAGGGGTAGGAGGGCGAGGGCGGCAAACGCCAGGGCGGGGGTGCGCATGGAGTTCCTATGGCTCGAGGGCGAGGCCCGTCCCCACCACCTCGATCGGGAGCGGCCGGCCGGGCAAGCCGTTCGAGTGGACCACGACCGTCCCCCGGACCGGCCCCTCCACCTCCGGGGTGAAGGTGACGTCGAAGGTGAAGGACTCGCCGGCGACGAAGCCCTCGGGCGGGAGCTGGCCCTGCGGATGCGCGGTGAATGCGGCGTCGAAGGACTCGATCCCCATCACCACCAGGGTGTCGTCGTCCCGGACCGGGATGTCGTAGCCGACGTTCTCGCAGGTGAGGGAGAGGGTCGACGGAGTCCCGACGGGCACCGTTCCGAAGTCGAGCCGGTCCACGGCGCAGTCGATCTCCGGTCCGCCCACCCAGGTGTTGAGGGCGACGTTGCGGGGCGCGGCTTCGCCCTCGATCCAGAGGACGAGCGTCGCTGGGACCCGGCCGCCGGCGCGCTCGATCGAGGGGGTGATCCTCACCGCGAGGGAGTCCGTCTCTCCCGGATTGCCGGGAGTGCCGGCGGGAATCTGCAGCGGCACCTGCCCGACGAGGCCGTACGTCCGGTCGGATTCCGGTGACACGTACACCTGCTTCACCCAGGCGTCATCGGGGCCGTGGTTCCGCAGCTCGATCGGTACCACCAGGGTTTGGCCGGGCGGGACGAGGTTAAAGTCGAGCCATTCCGGGATCTCGAGGGCGGTGGCCCGGATCGTCGCCCGGAGCGGCACCGTCGCCAGGCTCTCGTTCCCCTGGCCCAGGTTCACCGAGGCCCAGAGCGTTCCCGCCCGGTCGGCGGTCACGGTCCCGGAGAGCAACCAGGCGCCGTCGTCCCCCGGGAGCGGCTCGTCGAGAGTCACCTCCACCGCGTCCGTATGGGCGCCGCTCGCCCACGCCCTCGCCGCCCACGAGAGGCCCGCCTCGTCCCGGCAGGCGATCGCGAATGGCACCGGCGATCCGACCACGATCGTCCCCAGGTCGAGCTCCGCCGGTTCGCACGAGACCCGGGGCTCCGCCCGCCGGCCGGCGAGCCGGATCGTCGCCGCGCCGCCGTTCGAGGTGACCGTCACGATCGATTCGGCCTCGCGGTTCGAGCGCGCCAAGAACTGGAACCCCAGGGTGTCCTCCTCGCCGGGCCCGAGAAAGACCGGCGCCTGGACCAGCGTGAAGGGCGCGCTCACCGAGGTGAGATCGAGGGCCAGCTCGCCGCCGCCGGCGTTGCGAACGGGGACGGTCGCCACGATGGCGGCGTCGGAGACGGTCACGCCAAAATCGACCAGGCGATCGGCCACGCCCGTTGGATCGGGGATCCCGCCCAGCTCGAGGGCCGGACGGCAATCGCACGCCTGGACGCGGCCCGCGTCGCTGCAGGTCCGGATCCCGGGGGTACCGTCGTCGCAGTAGCAGTCGGTGACCGTGCCCGCTTCGCAGCGGACGGTGCTACCGGCGGGTTCACCCCCGGCGCAAGCACAGAGCAGCGCGAGGGGGAGCAGCCAAGAGGTGCGGGGCACGCTGTACCTCCACGGAACCCCCGAATCGTCCCGCGCCCGGTACGGACTGGCAAGCGAAAGCCCCGGGCATGGCTGCTTTCAATTCAGAGGCAGGCCGGGCGGTAGGTCACCTGGAACGTCGCGCCGGGGGTCGGTGTCGCCTCGGGGGAGAAGCAGATCCGCGGCACGTCCGGGCGATAGCTCCAGATCCGCACCCCCTCCCTGCCGGTCGGAGGAACCGCCTGTCCGGCCATGGTCACCGCGAGATCGCCTTCGTCGGCGTGGCCGTCCGGTCCGGGGTCGGGCACGATCCCCAGGTCGAAGCAGCTCTCCACCGTGAACACGTCTCGCGAGAGCGCCGCGAGCTCCGCGGCCCAGTCGGTGGCACAGGCCGAGTGGAAGGAGCCGCCGGTGGCGGCGGCGACGTCGATCAGCTTGTCGCCGGGCGGGGAAATGCCGGCGGATGTCGCGCACCCGGTGCCGCGGTCACCGGTGATCGCGTGGACGCGAACCTGGTCCGGGTGGTCTCCCTTGAGCGCCCGGAAGGCGGCGGCGTACTCCTGGACGGTGCCCGGCGACGACTCTCCGTCCGGCGCGACGCCGACGACGGCGAGGTGAGCGCCGGGCCGGACAAAGCCGCAATTCCCGTCGTTCGGCTGCGGGTAGTTCGGGTGATCGCAACGATCGGCGGGCGGCGTCAGGGCCCCCAGGGCCCCGGCCAGCACCTGGTGACCGTACCCGATGGAGCCCAGGCGGAAGTTCCCGGCGAGGACCGACTCGGGCGTGCTGGCGCGGACGATGCGAGGCCGCGAGCCGTCCACCGGGTAGAGGCGGCCGTCGGCTACCGAGGTGACGCCGATCTGGATATCGAGGCCCATCGCGCGGGCGTGGGACAGGAGCGCCGGGACGTTGGCGGCGAGGTTCTCCTGTTCCGGCCGGGAGTCGGAGGTATCGATGGCGAAGAGGACGTCGACCTGCGGCGGACCGGCCTGCCGGAAGGCGTCGGAGCGGACCGGATCGTCGGTTCCCGTGCCGCGGACACCGACGACCTCGGAGCCGCCGGCGGTGCGGAGGCGGATCCCGCCCCGGTGCTGGCCCTCCTGCTCGGGACCGTACCCGACCGTGAACTCCAGGGAGGCCTCGTAGGCCAGGGCCGCCGGCAACGGCGGAAGCTCCTCGATCACGAACTCGCCCGAGGCGGCCGAGGCGAGCTCGATCGCCGTCACCTCCGTGGGTCCGCCGATGCAGGCGCTGGTCACCCGCACGGTCCGGCTCCGGCCCCGGCAGCCGGGGGCCACCGGCCCGAAGTCGAAGTCGGCCGGCTCGAAGACCAGGCAGCGCGCGTCGCGCCTTCCCTCGAGGGGCACGGCGACGACCGGCGCCGCCGGGTTCGGCACGTCGAGGCGGGCCTCGCAACGGCGCACGCCCGGGCTTCCGGTCGGTGCGAAGCGCACCGGGACCCGGAGTTCGCCTCCCGGATCGAGCAGGTGGGACGGCACCGGGGCGCCGGGAAGCGAGAAGGCGGGATCGCAGCCCTCGGCGAGCCGGAGGTTCCGGAGCTGGCAGCGGCCCGAGCCAAGGTTCTGGACCGCGAACTCCAGGGTCACCTGGTGGTTCTCGTCCACGGTGCCGAAGTCGAGCCGGTCGGCCGGCAGCTCGATGTTGCAGGGCGGGAGGTCGACGGCCAGCGCCTCGAGGGGGATCGAGCGGTGCCCGTTCCCGGCATTCGACGAGACGAGGAGCGTTCCCTCCAGGGTCCCCGCGACGGCCGGTGCGACCGTCACCTCGACGGTGAACGACTCGCCGGCGGCGTACCCTCCCGGCCGCGGCGCTCCGCGCAACGCGGCGGTGAACGGGGAGTCGCCGGTGTCGAGGGAGTCCAGCACCAGGTTGTCATCGAGACGGCCGGGAAGGTCGGTCCCGGCGTTGGTGCAGGTGAGCGGGAGCGTGGTCGGCACGCCGAGCCCCACGGTGCCGAACCCCAGGGCCTCGGGGCTGCAGGAGATCACCGGTCCCCCGACGATCGCCGCGAGGGCCACCTCCCGCGGGCGCGGCTCGCCGGCGATGGCGAGGAGCAGGGCGCCGTTCACGTCGCTCCCCAGCTGCTCGTCGGCAGCGGTGAAGGCGAAGCGCACCTCCGCCGTGCCCGGCTCACCCGCGGCCGCCGCCGGGACGGTGAGCGGGGCGACGGTCTCGACCGCGAACCCGGGGGCGCTCTCCGGCGCGAGGGAGATGCCCTCCACCACCACGGCCTCCGGACCGTAGTTCCGGATCGGCAGGGAGACCGAGCGCGGGAAGCCCGGCACCGCGAAGCCCAGGTCGACGGTGTCCGGCAGCTCCAGCGCCTTCGCCCGCGCCGTGGCCCGGAGCGGGACGGTGGCCAGCGCCGCCTCGCCGGCGCCGAAGGCGATCCGGGCGACCTGCGTGCCGGACTGGATGGCCGTCAGGGTGCCGGTGATCGTCCAGGTCCCGCCCTCGTCCGGGAGCGGGTCTTGGAGGGCGACCGTCACCGCGCGCGCATCGGTCCCCTCCGCCCAGGCCGTCGCCGGCCAGGAGGCGCCCGAGCCGTCGGTGCAGGTAAGCGTGAACGACGCCGGCACCCCCACCACCACCGTCCCCAGGTCGAGCGGGTCGGGGGTGCAGGCCACCTCCGGCTCGAAGCCCTCGCCGGTGAATCGGATCGTCGCCCCGCCGCCGTTCGAGGAGACGGTCACGGTGGTCCGGGCCTCGCCGGGGGTGCGGGGCGAGAACCGGAAGCGGAGGGTTCCCGCTTCGCCGGCCGCGAGGGAGGTCGGCGCGGAGACCAGGGCGAACGGCGGGCTCACGGAGGAGAGCGACAGGTTCAGCGTGCCGGTGCCGGTGTTCTCGACCGGGAGCGACGCCTCGACCGCGCCGTCCACCGGCGCGGCGCCGAACTGCACCAGCCGGTCGGCCTCCCCGAGGGGATCGGAG
>JAEZJH010000309.1 GCA_023436385.1 Pseudomonadota bacterium | reverse complement strand
CGCTCCTCGCCGCCGCCGGCCTCCGCCGGCGGGTGCGGATCCTCCGGTCGTGCGAGCTGACCCACAACGCCCGTCCCGGCCTCGGCCGCCGGGCGGTGTTTCGCCGCACCGACCGGCTGGCGGTGCCCTCCGGCGCGCAGCGCCGGGCCCTCCTCGCCCACCACCGGATCCCCGAGGACCGGATCGACCTCCTCCCCGGCCGCGTCGATCCCGGGCGCTTCACGCCGGGGCCGTCGGGCCTCCGGGCGGAGCTGGGGATCCCGGCGGAGGCGCCGGTGGTGGGGATCGTCTCCCGGATCAAGCCCGACCGCCGGCACCCCGAGCTGCTGGCCGCCTTCGCCCGGGCCCTCCGCGAGGTCCCCGGCGCGTGGCTGGTGATCGTCGGTCGGGGCGAGGGCGAGCCGGATATTCGAGCCAAAGTGCAGACCATGGGCCTCGCCGCCCGGACCCGCTTCGCCGGCTACCGCACCGGTGACGCCCTGGTCGACGCCTACCGGGCCTTCGACGTCAAGGCCTGGCTCGCCCCGGGCAACGACGGCACCTGCCGCGCGGTGCTCGAGGCGATGGCCTCGAGCTGCGCGGTCCTGGGCGGCCGCTTCGGCGCCGTCGCCGAGGCGGTGGTCGACGGCGTCACCGGCCGGCTCTGCGACCCGGGCGATCCCGAGGCCACCGGCCGGATCCTGGGCGAGCTCCTCGCCTCCCGGGAGCGGGCGCGAGAGCTGGGCGAGGCCGGCCGGCGCCGGGTCCTCGACGTCTACACGCCGGCCCGCCGCGCGGAGGCGGTGCGGGCCTTCTACGAGCGGGCCTGGGTGCTCCCGTCCGCCGTGGCCGGGGACGAGGAATGAGCGTGCCGGTGAATGCGAGGCCGAACGGCGACGAGCCGCGTCCCGGGGCGGAGGCGGACCGCGGGCCCGGGGACGGGCCGGCATGCGCTCCCGTGACCGATCCCGGCACGCCCGCCGTCGCGCCAGTTGCCACGCTGGCGATCGACCGGGGCCACCGCCGTGACGTGCGCTCCCTCGCCCGGCGCCTTTTGGTTTTGCTGGCCCGGCTGCTCCTGCCGCCGCGGCCCGGCGGCGGCGGCGTGCCGCGCAAGGTCCTGGTGATTCGCACCGACGAGCGGGTGGGGAACGTACTCCTCACCATCCCGCTCCTCCGGGCCCTCCGCCGCGGCCTCCCGCAGGCGGAGATCGTCTTCCTCCACGCCGCCTCGAAGGCCTCCCTGGTCCGCGGGCTCCCCTACGCCGACCGGTTGGTTCCCTTCGAGAAGAAGCTCTTCTTCCGGCGGCCCTGGCGCTTCTTCGCGCTCCTCACCGGGCTCCGCCGCGAGCGCTTCGACGTGGTGATCGAGGCCGGCCACTACCACGCCTTCAGCCTCACCGCCGCGCTCCTCGCCCGGGCGATCGGCGCCGGGCGCACCGTCGGCCACGACCGCGGCGACGCCCGGGCCCTCCTCGACGTGGTGGTGCTGGCGCCGCCCGGCGTGGTCCACGACGTCTCGGTGAAGCTCGCGCTCCTCGCGCCGCTGGGAGTTCCCCCCGCCGGGCTCGAGTTGGAGACGCCCCTCGGCGCCGATCCCGCTTCCCGGGAGGAGGCCCGGGCGCAGCTCGCGGCGGCCGGCGTCGGCGGCGCGCGGGTGCTGGTGGTGAACCCCGGCGCCCGCAAGGCCGATCGCCGCTGGGCCCCCGAGCGCTACGCCGCCGCCGCCTCGCGCCTCGCCGCCCGGTTCGACCTCGCCCCGCTGGTGATCTGGGGACCGGGGGAGGAGGATCTGGCGCGAGCGGTGGCCGCCGCCGCCGGACCCCGGGCCCGGATCGCGCCGCCCACCGATCTCCGGCAGCTCTCCGCGCTGCTCCGGGAGGCCGCCCTGGTCCTCACCAACGACACCGGGCCGATGCACCTGGCGGTGGCTGCCGGCGCGCCGACGGTGGCGGTCTTCCTGGTGGGCGATCACGAACGCTGGGGCCACCCGCTGCCCGCCTTCGCCGCGGTTCCCCTCGCGGCCGAGGGCGGCGATGCGGAACGCGAGCTCCTCGCCATCGAGCGCGCCGCGGAGCGGGTCCTCGCCAAGCCGATTGACCCGAAAGGCGCCGGTCGCTAGCGTCCCGCGAATGTTGCGATCGATGACCGGTTTTGGCGCCGCCTCCTCTCGGGCCGGCGGGGAAGAGGTGACCGTCGAGGTCCGGGCGGTCAACGGCAAGTTCTGCGAGGTGAAGGCGCGGCTCCCGCGGGAGTACGCGGCCCTCGAGCCCCACGTGGTGCGTCGCGTGAAGGAGCGGCTCGCCCGCGGCGGAATCGAGGTCTCCATCCGCCGGGGAGAGGGCGAGGCCGGGCCCCGCTGGCCGAAGGTCGACGCGGAGCTCGCCGCGCGGTACCTGGAGCGGTTTCGGGAGCTGCAGCAACGCCTGGCCGTTCCCGGGGCGATCGAGATCGGCCAGCTCCTCTCCGCCGAGGGGGTGGTGGCCCTCGAGGATCGACCGCCCGATCTCGACGCCGCCCGCGAGGCGGTCCTCGCGGCTCTCGACGGCGCCCTCGACGGCCTCCTGGCGATGCGCGAGCGGGAGGGCGAGGGCCTCCGCCGCGATCTCGCCGAGCGCCTCGCCGCGCTGGCGGGGTACGTCGACCGGCTGGCGGCGGCGGCGCCCGCCTCGGTGATAGCCTACCGCGAGCGGCTGGCGAAGCGGGTCCAGGAGCTGGCCGGCGACGTCGGCGTCGATCCGCAGCGGCTCGCACAGGAGGTGGCGATCTTCGCCGATCGCTCCGACGTCACCGAGGAGCTGACCCGGCTCCGGAGCCACCTGGACCAGCTGCGCGGGTTGCTCGACGCCGACGAGCCGGTGGGACGGCGGCTCGACTTCCTGGTCCAGGAGGCGAACCGCGAGGTGAACACCTCCGGCGCCAAGTCGCAGTGGGCGGAGGCGGCGTCGCTGGTGGTGGACATGAAGGCCGAGCTCGAGCGGATCCGCGAGCAGGTCCAGAACGTGGAGTGAGAATGGCGACCGGTCTCATGCTCGTGCTCTCCGCGCCGGCGGGGACGGGGAAGACCACCCTGGCCCGCCGGCTGGTCGGCGCACACGACGGCCTCTTCTCCATCTCCGCCACCACCCGGGCGCCCCGGGGCACCGAACGCCACGGCGTCGACTACGAGTTCATCGACCACCCGGAGTTCCAGCGGCGGATCGACGCGGGCGAACTGCTCGAGTGGGCGGAGGTCCACGGGAATCGCTACGGCACGCCCCGGCGCTTTGCCGACGAGGCGAGGCGCGGGCGGCTGGTGGTGTTCGACATCGACGTGCAGGGAGGCCGCCAGATCAAGTGCCGGCACCCGGAAGCGGCGGCGGTGTTCGTGTTGCCGCCGTCCCTGGGCGAGCTCGAGCGGCGGCTCCGGGGGCGGGGCACCGACGCGCCGGAGTCGATCGCCCGGCGCCTGGAGGCGGCCGCGGCGGAGATCGAGGCCGGGCTCGCCTGCTACGACTACGCGCTGGTGAACGACGACCTCGAGGGCGCCTACGCCCGGCTCTCCGCCCTGGTGCGCGAGCTGCGGGGCGCCGGGAGCGCCGCCGATCGGGAGATCGCCCGCGAGCTGGTGGTCTCCGCGCAGGACCTGTCGCGCTACCGGGCGGGGTAGGGGAGCCGAAAGGCGAGCGGGCGGTTGACAAGCGAGGGGCCCGCGAGTAGAACCCGCCGCACTTCGGACGTCACCCGGGCAACGGCGATGGATGGGTGAACTGGGATCCCGGAAGCCTCCACGGAGGCCCCGGGGCCGGGCTGGCGGACGAGCCGTGGGAAGCCTCCACGGAGGGAGAGCTCCGGACGAAGTCGGTCCGGAAGGGAGCCGGGAAGGAGTCCGGATCCCGAAGGGTTCCCGGCCGACGCGGTCGCGTTTGACCTCCACCGGAGGGACGCTCCGCTCGCTGGAGAAACCCGTCGCGAGAGGGGTTGCTCTCGCGGTAGTGGGCGGTTAGTTTCGGTCCGTTCTTTGACAGCAGAATCTCCGACCTACCCGAGGCCCGGCAGAGACCGCGCCTCGATGAACCGGCGACCTCGCGCCCTCGATGGCGGGAGAAACGATCCGACCGCGGTTTTGCTCGCCTTTCCGAGAAGGCGGCCGAAACGACGGACGGAGACCCAGCGCGGAAGTTCGCGCCGCGAGTGTCCCCGGACCCCTGCCGGCCCAGCAGCCGGCCCCGTGTCCGACGAGCTCTCGAGAGAGTTCGTCGGCGACAGCGTGCCGAGCCCTCCGGGCTCCCGATCGGCCATGCGGACGGTTTCGGACCGTCGGCGGGCGGAACCGGTACGCGCTTGACACCGCGCTTCGACCTGAGTAGAGTGGCCGAACCGTCAACGAACGGCGGCCGCGAAAACGCGGTGGCCACGAGACGGGCCCTCGCCAAGGCGAAGAGGGGATCCGCTGGACCGGCGAAGACCGGGCTGGCATCTCCGCGAGGGTAGGTTGGAGAGAGGGTCGAAACGGCCCTTGACGCGGGCGGGATGGTTGAAGTAGAAGCCCGCACCGCTTCGGACGGCAGCAGCGCCGAAGCAAAGCAGCAGACGGCAGGTTTCGGTCTCTGAAAACTGAATAGCGAATACACGCAAGAAACAGCGGACTTCGTAGTTTCTTTGAGACGGCAGCTCGGTCCTTCGGGACGGGCGCCGGAATCAAAAAAGAGCCGAGACGAACCGACCT